>CAIKWU010000296.1 GCA_903831155.1 uncultured Planctomycetaceae bacterium
CCCTGGCCATGACCCGTTTTCCGTCGATGTCGGTCTCCATCGCCACGATGCCGCCTCCCGCATAAGGCGTGCCGTCCTCGTAGACGACGATGCCGGTCACCGGGTAGGTGGGCCGGCGACATCCGAGCCCCTGCATGGCGAGTGCAGCAGCGGCGGCGAGAACGACGCGACGGGTGGCAGTGGGGCGGGGCATGACGTGCGCGGGACGAGGAATCAGTAGGCGGGGATGACCTTGCCGTCGGCCCGCTGCCCGAGGAGGGCCAGCACGCTGCCGGCAATCCCCTTGGAAACCGTCTCGACGCGGCCGTCGCCGAATCCGAAGATCAGCACGTCGGGGTGTGGGCTGCCGAACGAGTTCGTCGTGGCGGAGGTGTCGGCCGGGCTGAGGGCCACGCCCGATTCGAGGCACATCCGGGTGGAGGAGTTGAGCCCCGGGTTTTCCGTGGCGTAGAGCGTGTTGTCGTAGCCCTGCTTGCCGAACTGGTCGGGCGGAATGTGCTTCTCGCCCATGAAGATCGTCTTGCCCAGGCCGTCGGGGATGTCCTTGAATCGCAGCCCGGGATTGGCGTTCGTCAGCGATCCAGTGGACGTCGAGTAGGCCGGGGCGAGCGGGAACGGACCGGTCGATTGGAGGGCCGGCGGGTCGTAGTCGATCGAGCCGTCGGTCTTCTTGATCTGGTTGTGCCCTGTGTTCGCCGCGTAGTCGCCGCAGAAGCCGCCACCGCCGGGAACGGCCTCCGTGGTGTTCCTCGTGGTCCGCGACGACGAGGGGCAGAGCATCGGGGGAATCTGCGTCTTGAGGGCTCCGGTCGCCTGGAACGTGGGATTGCTGAGGTCGTGCACGCCGCCCCAGTGCAGGTTCACGCCCGGCAGCGCGGTCGTGAACAGCTTGTAGGCATCGGCCTGCTCGATGAAGGGCAGCATTCGCACCACCCATGAGTGGGCCCGCAGGTTGTTGGAGGAGCGGGGGTAGGGCAGCCGCTTCTTGGCGTCGTGGTACACCTGGAACGCCAGGGACATCTGCTTGACGTTGTTGCCGCAGGCCATCCGCCGGGCCGATTCGCGGGCCGCCTGCACCGCCGGCAGCAGGAGGCCGATCAGCACCGCGATGATGGCGATCACCACCAGCAGTTCGACCAGCGTGAAACCGGCTCGTGAGTCCCGTCGTGCGATGGCCATGCGAGTGCGATGCTCTCCCGGGCTGCTTGTTCAGCCGCTGCCCGCGGCCGTCCGACGGATCACGGGCCGACCGGGCAGACTTCAGGCTGCCACAGGCATTTCGAGGCGGTTCCCGTTCCTCAAGGAATAATAGGCTTGGGAACGCCGGCACTCGCTATTGGCGTATCCGCCAATCATGGCGGGGCGGCAAGTACCTCCGCCGGCAGCGCGGCCGTACACTGATGGCGTTCGGGTCACGGGCGAGGATGGCGGAATGTCGGTTTTCTCCAGCATGACCGACGTGGCGTGGCGGACAACCGTGGTCGTGGTGATCGCGATGGTCGCCGCCGCGAGTGGCGGCGACACGCTCGACGTGGCCCCGCTGTCGGACATCGCCGATGTCATCCAGGCCGCGGATGCGACGACCACCACCGACCAACCTCTGCGGATCGAGGGGATCGTCACGTTCCGCCACGACCAGCCCGACCGGGACCGGGTCGTGCTCGTCGTTCAGGACCGTGAGGCCGCGGTCTGGGTGATCGCGCCCCATCGGGCGTGCGTCGAGCGGTCCGACGGGTTTCGTGAGTTCTCGGACGACGTGCGGCCCGGCGAGAGGATCATGGTGCAGGGCGGCCTCGACCCCGGGTCGTACGGGCCACGGGTCTTGGCCACCTCGATCGTTCCGGTCGGCCGCGAGCCCCTGCCCGCGCCGCTCTCGGCGGACCGCAGCGGCGTGTTTCGCGGCGCCGGCGGGGCGGTCCGCACGGTGCTCGAGGGGATCGTCCAGAGTGTGCGGAGCGACAGGGGGGTCTGGACCCTCGCCCTCGACGTCGAGGGCCGTCGTGTGACCGTCCGCAGCGCCCTCTCCCCCGGGGCCGGCGTCGCCGAACAGCTGGTCGATGCCAGCGTCCGCGTGACCGGCGTCGTCGGATCCGTGCGGAACGCTCGCGGCCAGTTCCTCGGGCCGGTCGTCGTCATCAACGGCTTCGACGACGTGGAGCGGATCGCCGTGCCGCCCTCGTCGGCCTTCGATTCGCCGTTCGTGCCGCTGGAGGAGATCGCGAGGTTCGGCTCCCCGAGCCTCGAGGGCCATCGCTTCCAGACCGAGGGTGTCGTCACCCGGGCCCAGGCCACCCGCTACCTGTTTCTCCAGGAGGGCGGCGTCGGGATCCGGGTGGAGACCGGCGACAAGGAGGTCTATCGACCCGGCGACCGCGTGCGAGTCGCGGGCTTCATCGACACCGGGCGGCAACTTCGCGGCATGACCGGAGCGGTCACCCGCCGCGTCGGCAGCGAGCCTCCCCCGGAGCCGATCGGCACCACGCCGTCGGCCATCGCCGGGAGCGCGAACCGCTCGCAGACCGGCTCGAAGGTGGCCGTCGGACCCGACTACGCCGGCCGGCTCGTCACGTTTTCGGCCACCGTCGCCGACGCCGGCCCGACTCGCGACGGCGGCGTGCTCCGGCTCGCGAGCGGCGGCACGATCCTCGAGGCCGTCCTGCTCCCCGAGGCCTACGAGGCAGCCGCCCGGCTCAAGCCGGGAAGCGAGATTTCGGTCACCGGGATCGTCCATTACGACGTCGCCAAGCAACACGAGGAGCTCGTGGATGGCCGTCTCAATCCGTTCGAACGGTTCACGCTCGTCGTGCACGACGCGGCCGACGTGAGGCTGATCCGTGCTCCTCCCTGGTGGACGCCGGTGCGGCTCTCCGCCGCGCTCACCGGTGCGATCATCGTGCTGGCCGCCGCGCTGGCATGGGCCTGGTCCCTGCGGCGGCAGGTCGCCCGGCAGGCCGCGGCGATCGCCAAGGAGATGCGGGCCCGCCGCGAGGCGGCCGTCGAGTTCCAGGCGACGCTCCGCGAACGGACGAGGCTCGCCGCGAACCTGCACGACACGCTGCTGCAGAGCATGGCCGGCATCGGCTTCCAGCTCGAGGCTTGCCAGATGTCGCTGCGTCGCTCGGCCGACGTGGAAGGCGGAGACGCCGCGGAGCATCTCGACGTCGCCCGGAGGATGGTCGATCACGCCGTCGACGACGTGCGGGGGTCGGTCTGGGCGCTCCGCAGTGCAGCGGTGCAAGGACAGTCGTTGAACGAGGCGATCGAGGCCCTCGTCGTCCGCGTCGGTGCGGGCCAGCGGGCGCGGATTCGGCTGCGGAGCCAGGGCCGCCCCTTCGATCTGCCCAACTTCATCACGGGCAACCTCATGCTGATCGTCCAGGAGGCGGTGTTCAACGCCCTTCGCCACGGCGCTGCAGAGACGGTCGACGTGGACGTGGCCTATGACGCCGAGGCCACCTCGGTCGAACTGACCGTCCACGACGACGGCCGCGGATTCGAGATCGGAGAGCAGCGTGGGCCCGACGAGGGGCACTTCGGCCTGCAGGGCATGCGGGAGCGGGCCGAGCGGCTCGGCGGACGGCTCTCGGTCGAGAGTGCTCCGGGCCGGGGCACCACCGTTCGCTGCCGGATCCGCTGCCAGGACTACGACCCGGAGATGGAGCGCGACGAGGGTTCTCCATTGGCCGCGGTCACCGACGGCGGCGGAGTGACGTCCTCATGAATCCTCTTCCCGCACCGCATGGCGGTCCGCGAGCGGCGCCGCCGATCCGCCTCCTGCTGGTCGACGATCATCCCGTGATGCGGGCCGGGCTCGCCAACCTGCTGGCGATGAGCGGCGACTTCACCGTCGTGGGCCAGGCGGACGACGGGCCCACGGCCCTCCGGCTCTGGTCGAGCCTCGCCCCCGACGTCTGCCTGCTCGATGTGAGCATGGCCGGCATGGACGGCATCGAGACGCTGCGCCGGCTGCGGGAAGCGGATCCCGTCGCCCGCGTGCTGATGCTCACCAGTTCCGAGGCGGCCGAGGATCTCCACTGCGCGCTCGAGGCCGGTGCTGCCGGCTATGTGACCAAGACGGTCAGGCACGACGAGCTCGCCACCGCGATCCGCGCGGTGCATGGCGGCAACCGCGTGATCGGCAGTGCGGTGGAGCGGTTCGCCGGCGGCCGTCCCACGGGCGGGCTCCTGTCGCCACGGGAACTCGAGGTGCTCGGCTTCCTCCGCCACGGCCACACCAACGCGGAGATCGGGCGGCTGCTCGGCATCTCGGAGCGGACCGCCAGGGCCCACGTGGCCGCGATCATGGAGTCCCTCGACGCCCCGGACCGGGCCGGGGCCGTGGCCAAGGGCTTCGACCTCGGGCTGCTCAAGGTCGGCTCGCCGTCGGCCCCCTCGGCTCGGCGTGCCGAGGAGGACTGACGGCACGGCGATCGTGGCGGTAACCGCCTGTCGGCACGCGACTTGCGCATGCCCGACCGTACGTTGCCCGCGCTCCGGGGGAGTGCTAGAGTTCAGATGGAAGTATGGACGGCGGAGCGCAACGCCGATTCCTTTGGTCCAGACCGCTGAATGCCCCGGCCCCGCGGGGTCGATGCGTGTCGGCAACGGGGATGTCGCATGCGTTGTCTCTCGAGAGCGGTGCTCGTCGTCGCGGGTTGCGTCGTGCTCATGTCCGCGGCGGCGGCCGACGACGTTGGGTTCAACGACGACATCCGGCCGATCCTGGTGGAGAACTGCTTCTCCTGCCACGGTGCCGATTCCGCGGGACGCAAGGGGGGGCTCCGCCTCGACGTCCGCGATGAGGCCGTGGAGTCGGGGGCCATCGTTCCTGGCGATCCCGATTCGAGCGTCATGCTCGACCGGATCTTCTCGGACGATCCCGAGGAGGTGATGCCTCCGCCGGCCATGAAGAAGGTGCTCACGGCGGAGCAGAAGGAAATCCTCAAGCGATGGATCGCCAACGGGGCCGAGTATCAGGCCCACTGGTCGTTCATCCCGCCGGTCCGCCCCGAGCCTCCGGCGGTGAACGACGAGTCGTGGGTGCGAAACCCGATCGACCGCTTCGTGCTTGCCCGCCTCGAGAAGGCGGGGCTCGCCCCCGCGGCCGAGGCCGATCGCCGGACCCTCGCCCGCCGCCTCGCGCTCGACCTCACCGGCCTGCCCCCCGATCCCGCGGTGGTGGAGGCCTTCGTCGCCGACCCGTCGCCCGATGCCTACGAACGGTTCGTCGACACGCTGCTCGCGAGCCTCGAGTGGGGCGAGCACCGCGGCCGCCACTGGCTCGACTACGCCCGCTACGCCGACACGCACGGCATCCACATCGACAACTTCCGCGAGATGTGGACCTACCGGCAGTGGGTGATCAACGCCTTCAATCGCAACATGCCCTTCGACCGGTTCACGATCCTGCAGCTCGCCGGCGACCTCGTGGACGACCACGGCTCGGAGGCCACGCCCGCCCAGATCCTCGACGACCGCATCGCCAGCGGATTCAACCGCTGCAACATCACGACGAACGAGGGGGGCATCATCGACGAGGAGTACCTCGTCCTCTACACCCGCGACCGCACCGAGACCACGGCGACGGTCTGGATGGGGCTCACCACGGGATGTGCGGTCTGCCACAACCACAAGTTCGACCCGCTCAGCCAGCGGGAGTTCTACGAACTCGCCGCCTTCTTCAACAACACGACGCAGGCCGCCAAGGACGGCAACGTCAAGGACACGCCGCCGATCCTCGCGGTGCCAACGCCGGAGGATCAGCCGCGGTTTGCCGAGCTCGAGAAACTGCTGCCGGCCGCCAGGGCGGCGGTGACCGACCGCCGCAAGGTGGCGCGGCCCGAGTTCAACCGTTGGGTGAGGAAGGCTACGCCCGAGACGGTGGCGAAGCTGTTGCCGCAGGAGACACCGCTCGTGGATGTGCCGCTCACCGAGGGCGAGGGAACGACGGCCCGCCTCGGCCTGATTGGCAAGGAGACCGATCTGGCGCTGACCGCCTCGACGAAGTGGCAGGCCGGGCCGACGGGCCGGGCCGCGCTGCTGCTCGACGGGCGGGCTGCCGAGATCCCCGCCGCCGGCGACTTCGAGCACGACCAGCCCTTCACGATGTCGATGTGGGTGCGGGTGCCTGGCAACGACTCGTCCTATGCGCTCGTCGCCCGGATGGACGAGGACCAGGGCTTCCGGGGGTGGGATGTCTGGGTCCAGGGCCGGCGGATCGCGATGCACATCGTGCACTCCTGGTCGGACGATGCGCTGAAGGTCGCATCGAACGCACAGCTCAAGCCCGACACCTGGACGCTGGTCACGATCACCTACGACGGCTCGGGCCGGGCCGAGGGGCTGAGGATCTTCTTCGACGGCAAGCCGCAGAAGACCAAGGTCGAGAACAACTCGTTCAAAAAGAACACGATCCGCACGCAGGTGCCGCTGGTGATCGGCGGCCGCTCGAAGGGGGCGGCGGCGCACGCCGCGGGCCTGGCGGGGCTCATGATCTGGGGGCGGGCCTTCTCCGCCGGCGAGGTCGAGGGGCTCGCCAGGGGCGAGGCGCTGGTGGAACTCGTGAAACTGCCCGCGGACGACCGGCCGAAAGCCGCCGGCAGCCTCTACGACTGGTGGCTCGCCACCGCCGACACGGCGTTTCAGGAGGCGACCGCCCGCGTGTCGACGCTCGAAGGCGAGCAGGCGGAGATCCGCAAGCGGGGCACGATCGCCCACGTGATGAACGAAAAGCCCGAGATGCCCAAGGCATTCATCCTCGACCGGGGCGAGTACGACAAGCGGAAGGACGAGGTCGGCCCCGACACGCCCGACGTGCTCCCGCCGTTCCCCGAGTCGTTGCCACGCAACCGCCTCGGCCTCGCGAAGTGGCTGCTCATGCAGGAGCACCCGCTCACGACCCGCGTGACCGTGAACCGCTTCTGGCAGGAGGTGTTCGGCACCGGGCTCGTGAAGACGAGCGGCGACTTCGGGATCACCGGTGAGCTGCCCAGCCACCCGGAGCTGCTCGATTGGCTCGCGGTCGAGTTCCGTGAGTCGGGCTGGGACGTGAAGCGGCTCTTCCGGCTCATGGTGACGAGCGCCGCCTACCGGCAGGCGGCTGTCGCCACGCCCGAGAAGCTCGCGAAGGACGCCGCCAACCGGCTCCTCTCGCGGGGGCCGCGGTTCCGCATGGACGCCGAGATGCTTCGCGACTCCGCGCTGGCCCAGAGCGGCCTGCTCGTGCGGCAGATCGGCGGCCCGAGCGTGCGGCCCTACCAGCCCGACGGGATCTGGGAAGCCGTGGCGATGGACAACAGCGACACGCGTTTCTACAGGCGCGACTCCGGCGCGTCGCTCTACCGCCGCAGCATGTACTGGTTCTGGAAGCGGTCGGCCCCACCGGCGTCGATGGAGATCTTCAACGCCCCGTCGCGGGAGAACTGCTGCGTCAAGCGGGAGCGGACCAACACCCCGCTGCAGGCGCTCGTCACGCTCAACGACCCCCAGTTCGTCGAGGCCGCGCGGGGGCTCGCCGACCGGGCCCTGGAACTCGGCGGTGACGCGGAGGATTCGCGGATCGACTTCATGGCGAGACGCGTGCTCTCGAGGCCGCTCGACGCCGAGGAGATGGCGATCGCGAGGAAGTCGCTCGCGGCACTCGCGGAGCACTACAAGGCTCACCCCGACGACGCGAAGGCGCTGGTCGCCGTGGGCGAGTCGAAGCCCCACCACACCGACGCCACGCTGCTGGCCGGCTGGACGATGCTCGCCAACGAGCTGATGAACCTCGACGAGGCTCTCTGCAAATGAATCCGCCGATCCGCTCGCCGCTCGACGAACTCGGGCTCAATCTCACCCGCCGCCGGTTCTTCGAGCGCGGCAGCCACCTCCTCGGCGGCGCCGCTCTGGCCACCCTTGCCGCCCAGGAGTCGGGTGCCGCGGCCGTCGGCGCGGCGCCGGCCATCGACCGGGTGCCCGGGGCGATCGGGCCGCACTTCGCCCCGAAGGCGAAGCACGTGATCTACCTTCACATGGTCGGCGGGCCGCCGCAGCAGGATCTCTACGACTACAAGCCGGTGATGGACGACTGGTACGACAAGGACCTCCCCGAGAGCGTTCGCAACGGCCAGCGGCTCACCACGATGACGAGCGGCCAGAAGCGGTTTCCGATCGCGCCCTCGATCTTCAAGTTCGCCCGGCATGGCCAGTGCGGGATGTGGGTGAGCGAGGTGCTTCCCTGGACCGCGAAGATGGTCGACGAGATGTGCTTCATCCGGAGCATGCACACCGAGGCGATCAACCACGAGCCGGCGATCTGCTACATGCAGACCGGCAACCAGATCGTGGGCCGGCCCTGCCTGGGCGCCTGGACGAGCTACGGCCTCGGAAGCCTCAACGCCGACCTGCCGACCTTCGTGGTGCTCGTGGCCCGCTCGTCGAAGCCGGAGCAGCCGCAGGCGATCGGTGCCCGGCTCTGGTCGAGCGGGTTTCTGCCCGGCGAATACTCGGGGGTGAGTTTCCGCAGCGCCGGCGACCCGATCCTCTACATCAACAATCCGCCCGGCGTGGCGACGGATGTCCGGCGGGCCACGCTCGACGGCCTGCAGGCCCTCAACCAGCGGGCCCTGGAGCGGACCGGCGATCCGGAGACGCGAACGCGGATCGCGCAGTACGAGATGGCCTTCCGGATGCAGGCGAGCGTGCCGGAACTGACAGACCTCGCCTCCGAGTCGGCCGCCACGCTGGCCCTCTATGGCCCCGACGCGACGAACCCCGGGACGTTCGCCAACTCGGTGCTGATGGCCCGGCGGATGGTGGAGCGGGGCGTGCGGTTCGTGCAGATCTACCTCAACCACTGGGACACCCACGCCAACGTCGTGGGCCGCCTCAGGAACGGCGGCAAGGACATCGACCAGCCCTGCTACGGGCTGATCCAGGATCTCAAGGCGCGGGGCCTGCTCGACGACACGCTCGTGATCTGGGGGGGCGAGTTCGGCCGCACCGTCTACTCGCAGGGAGGCCTGTCGAAGGAGAACTATGGCCGCGACCACCATCCGCGGTGCTTCACGATGTGGATGGCCGGCGGCGGTGCGAAGGGGGGCACGATCCACGGGGAGACCGACGACTTCTCCTACAACATCGTGAGGGACCCCGTGCACATCCGCGACTTCCACGCCACGGTCCTGCAGCTGCTCGGGTTCGACCACGAGCGGTTCACCTATCGGCATCTCGGCCTCGACCAGCGGCTCACCGGCGTCGAGCACGCGCGGGTGGTGACGGAACTGCTGGCGTAGGCGTGCGCGTTTTCGCAGATGCGCGGCGGGGTCCCGAGTGATGACTCGTGGGTGCCCGGGGGTATACTCGGTACCCCGTGCATGCGGATGATGGCACGACGCTGCCTCACGGTCCGTCACCCTGCTGGAGCCTGCGATGTTCCGCTCCCCGCCGTCCCTCGTCATCGTCCGCGCCCCTCTCGCCGTGGCGGCGTTCGTCGTGCCGCTGGTCGTGGCGGTGCTCGCCCCGGTGCTGCAGGGTGCCGACGACAAGGGGGGCACGAAAGCCGGCGACCCGCTGGCCACGGCCAGGGAGCTGCTCGCGATTCCCCCGCGGCCCGCCCGTCCGGCGCTGCCTCCGAGCAGGCTGCCGCTGGAGGTGCTCGATGGCGAGCGGATCGCGCTGGTGGGCAACTCGACCGCCGAGCGGATGAACCTCTTCGGGCACTTCGAGGCGCTCCTCCACCAGCGGTTTCCGGGGAAGCATCTGGTGGTCCGCAACTTCGCCCGGCCGGCCGAGGAAGTGGCCAACCGTCAGCGGGCCAACGACTACACCAAGCTCGACGATCCGTTCGCCGCCTTTGGGGCCGACACCTGCCTCGTGTTCTTCGGCTTCAACGAGTCGTTCGCTGGCTCGGAGGGCGTGGCCAAGTTCTCGGCCGACTACGGCAAGTTCCTCGACGAGTTCGCCAGGAAGTATCCCCGCGACGACACGGGGGCCGCTCCGAGGTTCGTGCTCGTCTCGCCGATCGCCGTCGAGGCGAGCGGCAGCCCCAACCTCCCCGATGCCGAGGTCCAGAACGCCACCCTCGCCCTCTACCGCGATGCCGCCAAGGCCGTGGCCGAGAAGCGGGGCCTCGCCTTCGTCGACCTCTTCGACGACACGCGGAGAGAGTTCGCCGCCCAGCCCGGCCTCCAGCACACCATCAACGGCTGCCATGCCAACGAGGCGGGTGACGCCGTCGTCGCCAGCCTGCTCGACCGGACGCTCTTCGGCGGCCCGGCGTCGAGCCAACTCTCGGCCGACGCGTTCGAGAGGCTTCGCGTGGCGGTCAACGACAAGTCGTGGGTGCACCTCCAGGACTACCGGATGGTGAACGGCTGGTATGTGTACGGCGGCCGACGGACCTGGGACACGGAGACCTTTCCCCGCGAGTACGCGAAGATCCGCAAGATGGCGGCCGTTCGCGATGCCCGCGTCTGGGACATCGCCGAGGGCAAGGCCGTGCCGGAAACGCCCGACGACTCCGGCACCGGCGAGTTGATCGTCCCGAACACCAGGTTCGGTGAGCCGCGCCAGGCCTACAGCGAAAACCCCGAGGGCGGCCCGGCGATCCTGCCCCCGGCCGACCTCATCAAGACCTGCACGATGCCGCCGGGCTTCGAGATGAAGCTGTTCGCCGACGAAACGAGGTTCCCCGAGATCGCCAAGCCGGTGCAGCTCGCGTTCGACGCGAAGGGCCGGCTCTGGGTCTCCACGATGCCGAGCTATCCCCAGTGGAAGCCGGGCGACCCGCCGCCGTCCGACAAGCTCGTGATTCTCGAGGACACCGACCGCGACGGCTCCGCCGACAGGAGCACCGTGTTCTACGACAAGCTCCACTGCCCGACCGGATTCCAGTTCTTCGACGGCGGCGTGCTGGTGATGGATCAGCCGCGGATGCTCTGGCTGAAGGACACCGATGGCGACGACAAGGCCGACGTGGTCGTGCACGTGCTCGACGGGTTCGCCACCGAGGACACGCACCACACCGCGGGTGCCTTCGAGGCGAGCCCCGGCGGCCTGCTTCACATGCTCGAGGGCGTGGCGATGAGCACGGCGCTCGAGACACCCTGGGGCCCGTTCCGCAACTTCGGCTCGTCGGGGGCCTACGTGCTCGATCCGCGGACCTGGCGGATCAGCCACTTCGTCACCCCGGGCTACGGCAACCCGTGGTGCTACGTCTTCAACGAGTGGGGTCAGGGCATCTGCGGCGACGGCACCGGCGCCTCGCAGCACTGGGACACACCCCTCTCCGGAAAGCAGTACGGCGGCCGCAAGGGGATGAACCCGGTGTTCCCCACCGAGGGCATGCGGCCGGTGGTCGGCAGCGACTATCTCCGCACGCGGCAGTTCCCGGACGACGTGCAGGATCACTTCATCTATGCCTGCGTGATCAACATGAACGGGCTGCCGCGCTGGAAGATCTCGGACGACGGGGCCGGCTACCGGGGCGAGCGGGTCCGGCACGACCCGGCCGATGCCAAGACCCCCTTCGACCTGCTCAAGAGCACCGACAAGCACTTCCGCCCGGTCGATCCGCAGATCGGCCCCGACGGTGCCCTCTGGTTCGGCGACTGGGCCAACCCGCTGATCGGCCACATGCAGTACAGCCAACGCGACCCGAACCGCGACCACGTGAAGGGGCGGATCTACCGGCTCGTCTTCACCGAGAAGCCCCTGCTGGATCCCGACACGCAGTTCGGCCGGCCGACTCCCGAGGTGCTCGAGCAGCTCAAGGCGCCCGAGTGGCGGACCCGCTACCGGGCCCGGGCCGATCTCCAGGCCCGGCCGCAGGCGGAGGTGCTCGCCGCGGCGCGGGAGTGGCTCGCCGGGTTCGGAGCATCGAGCCTGCCGGCCGACGTCGTCGATCGTCTGAGGACCGAGGTGCTCTGGCTGCAGCAGAGTTTTCATGCGGTCGATCGGGGACTGCTCAGCGACCTCCTGAAGGCCCCGACTCCGGATGCGCGGGCAGCGGCCACGAGGGTGCTGGCCGACGAGCGGGAACGGATCGCCGACGCCGCCGCGCTCCTGGCGGTGCAGGCCGTCGATGCCCACCCCCGGGTGCGGTGCGAGGCCGTCCGCGGCCTGAGCTTCTTTCCCACGCGCGACGCGATGAAGGCGGTGGTGGCCGCGGCCAACGTCGCCCCCTCGGATCGCTTCGTCGACTACACGTGCGACGCGGCCCTCGGGGCCAACATGGACGCCTGGAAGCAGGCCCACGCCGCGGGCCAGTTCGTCGCGGCCGGCACTCCGGCGGTGAAGATCATCGAGAGCGTGCTCGGGCTCGAGAAGAAGGCGGAGGAGATCCGCCCCTCCCTCTCGATCCTGACGAGCAAGGACCCGCAGCCGGACGAGGCCCGCAACAAGGCGATGCAGGCTCTGGCCGACATGAAGGGGGGCAACCGCGACAACGGCAAGGTGGTCTTCCGCCGGGTGTGCGTGGCCTGCCACAAGGTGTTCAACGAGGGGGCCGACTTCGGGCCCGGCATGGACGGCGTGGCGAAGCGACTGTCTGCGTACAAGCTCGTGGAGTCGATCGTCGATCCCAACGCCGAGGTCGCGGAGAAGTATCTCTCGACCTCGGTCCTCTTGAACGACGGCCGGAGCGTCGTGGGGCTGCTCGTCAGCGAGACGCCGGAGCAACTCGTGATCTTCGACGGCAAGGAGCAGAAGAAGATTGCGGTCGCCGAGATCGACGAGCGGACGCAGCTCAAGCAGAGCAGCATGCCCGAGGGCCTCGCCGCCACGCTCTCGCCGAACGAGTTCCTCGACGTGATCGCGTTCCTCAAATCCCTGAAGTGAGGCAGCCTCGGGCGGCCTCTGCAGGCATCGACGACCATGACGCGGCCGATTCGTTCGAGCGGCCGGTTTCCGCGTCATTTCTTCAGGTGCGTGACCGCCGTCCTCCCAGCCTGGGCTGGGACGCTCACATGATGCTGGGAGCCGCGCCGCGTCTTCCGTCGTGAGTCGGGGTATCCTGCCGCCATGGTCTGGGACCACGTCTACGATCCGCTCGGCTCGCGGGGGCTCTCCACGCTCGTGGCGGCGCTGCCACTGGTGACGCTGCTCGGCCTCCTCGCGTTCGCCGG
>CAIKWU010000297.1 GCA_903831155.1 uncultured Planctomycetaceae bacterium
TGCCAGAGTCGCCCGTCTGCAGGGCGACGCCGGTGCCCGGTGAGATCGTCGACGAGATGTAGATGTTGCTCCCCGAGGCAACCGTGCCGTTGACGCTCGCCGAACCGATCCGTGGGCTCTGCGTGCCGTCGGGCCCGCGACCATAGACGAGCAGCGGCTGGCCGTTGTAGGAGCTGTTGGTCGTGGACGACGAGTTGGCGTCGAGTACGCCGTACCGCGGCAGGCCGTATGCCGACGGGAGCGAGGCCGTGAGCTCACCGATCGAGACGTCGGCGGGCGTCGTGCCGCCGTTGACGAAGCCGTAGCCCGTCTGGGTCACCGACGCCTGCGTCCCGGTGACGAGCTGCCCCCCTGCGGAAAGCAGCCTGATGGTGGGCCAGCCGCCGTAGTGGGTGGCGACGACGTAATGCCTCGGGCTGATGAACCCGAAGCTCTTCGTCGCATCGCCGGTCGCCCAGCCGACCCCGAGCCACGAATACGACCTCCCGATGAACGCCGTGCCCGTGTTGGTGACCGGCGCCGTCGGATACCCGGAGGTGAAGCGGTCGTTGGCAGCGGCCGAGTAGCCGACCACGTCGAGGGCGTGGACTGACGTGGTCGTCGCCAGTGCCAGCGCGGCGAAAAGGCCGGCGGCGACGAGCCGGCACCAGCCCTTCCCCGACACGCGGGGCGCGGACCGAATCGCGTCGGCTGTCAGTCGGCACCACATGCGTTCACCTCGGCCCGGAGGCCCATCCCGGTCCGGCGCCGCCACTGGTGGTACGGCGGCCGGCCGTGAATGGATCGAATGTCCGCACCGAACTCGACGGCTCACCGCTCGGCTGCCGGGGTTTCCCCGGGCTCGCGAAGGGCCCGGGGCTCGGCCGCGGGCTTCAAACGCCAGCGGCCGAAGGGGATCTCGTCGGCCTCGCGGGCGATTCCCCGGCCCAGCAGCAGCCGGTCGATGTCGGCGACGGCGATCCGGCCGGGACCGAGGGCCGGACTGGTGCCCCGAATCACCCCGTCCGCCACGGCCTCGGCCACGAGCGTCACCCGGCCCCCGTCCGCCACGCCCTGCACGAGCAAGCCCGGCGGCGGCTCGTCGGCTGGCCCGTCCCCGCCCCGCTCAGCGACCTCTTCCGCGTCGGCGCCGGGATGCAGCCAGATGATCCGTGCGACCGCCGACCGCGGGAGCTTCTTGACCTCGCCACGCACGTCGATCACGAGCGAATCGGCATCGAGCGACTCGAGCCTGCCGCGGAGGTAGTCGCCGTCGCGCAGCCGAACGAGGTGGGTCGGCGGTGCCACCCGCTGGGATCGGGGAAGGGTCAGCAGGCGGTCGACGAGCGACCGCGGCAGGTCGCGGGCCGGCACCGACGGGTCGATCTCCACGGCCTGGACGAGGCCTCCGGCCACCGTGATCGTGTCGGGGCCGCCATCGGCCACCGGCGTCCGCAGCCGCAGACCGTCCTTGCCGATCGCCACGATCTCGCACGGCATCACGTCGCCGGTCACCAGGACCGCCCGCGAGGGATACGCCACCGACGCGGCGTCGGCCGCTGCCACCGCGAGCCGCACGTGCGTGTCGAGCGCCTGCTGCAGCACGTCTTGCCCCGCGACGTGGATCGGCCCGCGGAGCAGATCGATGTCGCGGGGCGGCTCCCCCTCGGTCGCCACCCGGAGCACCACCGGCGTGCCCACCCGGCCCCGAAGAAGGTTCATCACGGTCGCGACCTCGAGCCCCTTCGTGGCCACGAAGCCCCCCTCGGGCCGCGGCTTGATCGCGAGCAGGCGATCGCCGGGCTGCAGCCTGCCGTCGGTCGCGGCGGCACCGTCCTCGCTGAGCATCGTGACGACGTAGGCACCCTCGCCGTTCTGGCTGACCATGCCGCCGATGCCCCCCACCTCGACACTGCCCGAATCCCGCGGTGCACGGGGGACGTATTCAATGACGGCATCGACGTCGGCACCGGCCGTGAGCGGCGCGGCATCGACGGCGCCCACCGGATGAAACGCGATGCCGGCCGACCATTCGCCGCCATCCACGACGCACCCCGCGAGCGACGTGGAGCCGGTGGTGAGCGTGCCGACCCGGCCGGGAAGGTCGCGGGGTTCCGGGCGGGACGTGACCGCCGCCAGGGCCGCGATCTCGGCAGCCGGGATCCGGAGCGTGTCCTCGACGCCCGCGATCCGCAGGGCGATCGACTCCCCGTCCACTGCGACCGGGTCACCGGCGAGCGTGACACCCGAGGCGAGCGTCGCCCGCAGCGTGGCCGCCGTTTCGGCAGCGGCATCGCCCGGCGGCAGCGTTGCGGCGGCGATCTCCTCGAGCGGTATTCGCCGCGTGCCGGCCGAACCGCTGACCATCACGCCGCCGTCGGCCGCGTCGAACGACACGATCTTCGCATCCACGACGTCGCCCGAGCGGGTCGTGATCCGGCTCGACATGCGGTCATCGATGACCGCCTCGGCCGCCGTCCATTTCCCGACGCGAAGGCTCTCGAGGCAGACGTCGCCCGTCCCCAGCGAGAGTCGCACGCGGCCGGACACGCCGCGATCGGCCGGCGGCAGCGACGCCTCGGCCACCGGACCCGCGACGCCCTCCGACTCCGTGAAGGCCGCGAGGCGCCCCGCCTCCTGATCCACGAAGACCACCACCCGGAGCGACCTCGATCCCCGCGGCGGGCAGGCCAGCGGTTCGAGCGTGGCCCGGTCGGCCTCCCGCCGCACCACGGCGGCATCGGGAGTGCCGTCGCCGAGCGTCAGCAGTTCCACCTGGAAGGCGTCGTCATTCGGCTCGTCCGCCGCAGCCACCGAGATCCGCAGCTCGGGCCTCGCCCGCCACGAGATGTCGAACTCGTACCACGCCCTGGCGGCCGCCGACACGACCCGCGACACGCTGCTCGGACGCGAGGAACGGATGCCGCCTCGCTCCGCCCGCCAGGAACCCGCCGGCACGACCTGCCATCCCTCGAGCCCCGCCGGCCCTACGAACGCGCCGGGCGACTCTCCGCCCGCGCGCGACAACCCCTCGACGTGGTCCCGCCGGATGCGGATGGCGGCGGGCGACCAGCCGGCGGGCGGACGGATCACGACAGCTTGCTCATCGATTCCCTCGAGGTCGCCCTCGAGGACGTCGCCGCCGCGGAGGTGCACCCGAAACGGCGGACGCGGCTCGCCGGCGGGCGGGTGCGAAAACCGCATGCCCGCGATCTCATCAAGACGAAACTCGAGCGGCCGGCTGAAGAGCGGCGACTCCCAGGGCAGCGTCTGTCTCGGCTCACCGTCGCCGGCCACCGGCGCAAGACGTCCTGGCAGGCTGCGACCTCCGGCGAGATCGATCTCGCCTCGGAACGGCTCGCCGGCCGCCGCGATGCCGACGATCGCGAAGGCGGCGAGGCTCTGAACCGCGACGGCGAGGCGGACGACCGGCGGTGACCTGAGCATGCGACGTCCCGGACATGATGGCTCGACCCAGCGCCAGTCAAGAATACCCGAAACGCCCGTCATCCGACCCGGCTGCCGAGCCGCGGTTGCAGCCCCGTGGCGGGTTGCCGATACTTTGCCTCCTCTTGACCGCGGGGACACGTCGAACCCCGGGCGTTGATGCCGCACCAGGAGCGGTCCTTGAGCCACTCTCACCATGATCATCGCCACTACGCGTGGCCGCTGATCATGTGCCTCTGCGGCGTCGATTACTTCAGCACCCTCGGCTACCAGCCCTCGATCGCCTTCGAGGGGGCCGGCACGCTCGCCCCGCTGGCGACGCTCGTGCTGGTGCTGGTGACGCTCTTCGGCGCCCTTCCGATCTACAGCCACGTCGCCGGGGAGACGCCCGACGGTGTCGGCTCGATCGGCATGATCGAGCGGATGTTCTCCGGCTGGGGGGCGAAGCTCGTCGTGCTCGTGCTGATCGGCTTCGCGGCCACCGACTTCGTGATCACCAAGACGCTCTCGGCCGCCGACGCCGCGGCCCACCTGATCTCCAATCCGCTCTACGAGGAACACGTGCCCACGTGGCTCAAGGGGCAGATGCCCACGACGATGTTCCTGCTCGTGCTCCTCGGGGCGATGTTTCTCAAGGGCTACGGGGAGGTGGTGGGCCTCGCGACCGTCCTCTGCACGGCATTTCTCGGGCTCTCGTTCGTAGTCGTCGTGGCGAGCGTGTACCACCTCGTCACCCACCCCACGCTGCTGCAGCACTGGTTCGCCGAGATCTCGTCGGGCCGCTACCACCTCGGCCACGCGCCGCTCTCGGGCACCGGCCCCTGGGTGGCGATGGGGATCGCGGTGCTGGTGTTCCCGAAACTCGCCCTCGGCCTCTCCGGATTCGAGACGGGCGTGCTCCACATCCACATGGTGCGGGGCACCGAGGCGAACCCGCACGACGAGCGTGCCCGCGTCGCCAACACGCGGCGGATGATGCTGGTGGCGGCGCTGATCATGTCGTTCTTCCTGATCTGCTCCTCGCTCGCCACCGGCACCAACACGCTGATCCCCGCCGAGGAGCTCACGCTCGAGCCGGTGAAGGGCAAGGCGATGGACCGGGCCCTCGCCTACCTCGCGCACGGCGAGAGCCCGCATCCGATCTGCCCACTCTTCGGCAGCGTGTTCGGCACGATCTACGACATCAGCACGATCCTGATCCTCTGGTTCGCCGGCGCCTCGGCGATGGGCGGCCTGCTCAACATGGTGCCGCGGTACCTCCCGCGCTACGGCATGGCCCCCGACTGGGCCGCCGCCTATCGGCCGCTCGTGCTCGCCTTCACGGCCATCAACCTGATCGTGACGGTCGCCTTCCGGGCCGACGTCTCGGCCCAGGGCGGCGCCTACGCCACCGGCGTGCTGGTGCTCATGACCAGCGCCTGCATCGCCTCGTTCCTGCACGAGATGCGGAAGAAGCCAGAGCCCCACCATGGCCTCGCCCTGCAGCTGCAGCGGATCGGCTTCGGCCTGATCACGCTGGTGTTCATCTACACCACGCTCGCCAACATGGTCGAGCGGCCCGACGGCATCATCATCGCCTCGTTCTTCATCGCCACGGTGATGGCGATCTCGTTCACGTCGCGGTTCCTCCGCAGCGACGAGCTGCGGCTGAAGGAGTTCCGGTTCGCCGACCCGGTTGACCGCATGCTCTGGACCGACATCCTCGTCGAGGGCGCGTTTCGGGTGCTCGTGCCGCACCGCCCGGGCAGCCGGTCGCTCGCCGAGAAGGAGGCGGAGATCCGCCGCAAGCACCGCATCCCGGAGACGGTGCCGATCGTCTTCCTGGAGGTTCACTACGGCGACGTGAGCGAGTTCCAGAACGCGCCGATCATCTCGGCGCGGCAGGAGGGCACGCGGTTCGTCATCGTGGCCCGCGACGTGGTCTCCGTGTCGCACACGATCGCCCAGGTGGCGATGGAGATGACGAAGGGGGGCGCGCCGCTCGACATCATCTTCGGCTGGAGCAAGGGGGGCAGCCTCAAGCTCGCGCTCGACTACGTGCTCTTCGGCCAAGGGGACGTGCCCAACCGCGTGGTCGACCTGCTCGATTCGGCGATCCACGATCCCGCGAAGCGGCCGACGGTGATCGTCGGGTGAGCCGCTCGTCCGGCGCGGACCGACGGGTGGTGCTCGGCGTCGACTTCACGTCGGCCCCGCGGTCGCGGAAGCCGCTCGCCGTGTCCGTTGGCCGACTGGCGGAGACCCGCCACCCCGCGTATCGCGTCGAGGCAATCCGTGAGCTCGTCTCGCTCGCCGAGTTCGACGCCCTGCTCCGCGAGCCGGGCGAGTGGATCGGGGGCTTTGACCTGCCGTTCGGCCAGCCGCGGATGCTGATCGAGCACGAGGGCTGGCCGACCGAGTGGCGGAGCTTCGTTCGCTTCTACTGCGACCAGCCTCGCGAGTTGCTTCGCGACGTGTTTCGCCGCTGGTGCGCGGGCCGGCCGGCGGGCGAGAAGTTCGCCTGGCGGAGAGCCGACAAGCCGGCGGGTTCGAGCCCGGCGATGCGCTGGACCAATCCCCCTGTCGCCTGGATGATGCACGCGGGCATCGGCAGGATGCTCGACGCCGGGCTCACGTTTCCGGCGCACCGCGTGGCCGGACGGGGTGCGGCCCGCCGGCGCATCGCGCTGGAGGCCTATCCCGGGTTCACCGCGCGGCAGGCCTGCCGGCGATCCTACAAGAGCGACACGCCGGCGCTGCAGACACCCGAGCGCCGCATGAACCGCCGCACGATCCTGGCCGCGCTCGTCGCCGGCGAGGCCGGCCTCGACGTGCGGCTCGAAGTGCCGCCCGCGCTCGCGCGGCGGATGCTCGCCGACGGCGCCGGGGACCTTCTCGACGCGGCGATCTGCGGCCTGCAGGCGGCCCACGCCTCGCTGCGGGGCGGCTACGGCCTTCCCCGCGACCTCGACCCGCTCGAAGGCTGGATCGCAGGCGTGCCGGCTCCGTAGTTCGAGTCAGACTCGCTGCCCGCGCGTCCATTCGTGCAAGCCCAACGCCGTGAGGCGTGGGGCGAACCGCTCAAAGACGCCGCGTCATGCGTGCCACGCCCGCGGCCTCACGGCCGGTCGGCTTGCCCGGGCACCGTACAAGCCCAACGCCGTGAGGCGTGGGGCGAACCGCTCAA
>CAIKWU010000298.1 GCA_903831155.1 uncultured Planctomycetaceae bacterium
ATCCCCATCGAGGCCACCACGTCGGCCACGGGCTTTCCCGTCGCCAGCACCTCCGCGAAGATCTCGCGGCCGCGGCTGGTGTCGAAGTCACCCTTCTGCACGCGGCCGATGATGTCGGCCACCTGCTCGGCCGTCACCGGAAACTCCGCGATCGTGCCCCCCCGCTCGTTGAGCGTGCGGAGCACGTCCTGCTGCATCCAGTTGCTCGCCACCTTCCCTTCGCCCACCCGCGTGGCGAGGTCCTCGTACCAGGCCACGAGTTCGCGGCCCTGGTTCACGAGCACGTCGGCGTCGTAGGCCGAGATCTTCCACTTCTCGGCGAGCGCCGCACGGAGCACCGTGGGCGGATCGCCCATCGCGGCCCGGGCCGCGGCCACCTCGGCCTCCGAAACGGTCACCGGCACGAGGTCGGGCTCGGGGAAGTAGCGGTAGTCGCTCGACTCCTCCTTCTGCCGCTGCGGCCGCGTGATGCCGGCGGGGTCGTCCCAGCCGCGGGTCTGCTTGGGCATCTTCCCCATCTCGACCTTCGTCGCCTGCCACTCCTCCCACTGCCGCGCCGCCTCGTAGATCAGTGCCCGCTCCACCGAGCGGAAGGAGTTCATGTTCTTGATCTCGACGATCGGCGTCTTGGCGACCCGGCCTTCCGCTCCCCCCTCGCCGGTCAACGGGATGTGGAGGTTCACGTTGGCGTCGACCCGCAGGCTGCCCTCCTGCATGTTGCAGTCGCTCACGCCCAGGTAGACGAGCAGCAGCTTGAGCTCGTTGAGCCAGCCGCGGGCCTCCTGCGGGCTCCGCAGGTCGGGCTGCGACACGATCTCGCAGAGCGGTGTGCCGGCGCGGTTGAGGTCGATGCGGGTGTCGGCCGTGCCCGCCGCCTCGTCGTGCATGCTCTTGCCCGCGTCCTCCTCGAGGTGCACGCGAATGATGCCCACGTTCTGCGAGAACGCACCCTTCGGATCGATCACCTCCAGATGCCCGTCGCTCGAGAACGGCAGGTCGTACTGGCTGATCTGATAGCCCTTCGGCAGGTCGGGATAGAAGTAGTTCTTGCGGTCCCACTTCGTGAACGGCGCGATCTGGCACTCGAGGGCGAGGGCCGCCCGCACGGCGAGGTCGAAGGCCTGGCGGTTCATCACCGGCAGCGACCCCGGCAGGCCGAGGCAGGTGGGGCACACCTGCGTGTTCGGCGGTGAGCCGAACTTCGTGGAACAGCCGCAGAAGAGCTTGGTCTTCGTGAGGAGCTGCACGTGGACCTCGAGCCCGATCACGGTCGTGTAGGGCTCGGTCGCGGCGGTGGCGGGCTGCGTCGACATGGTCGTGGGGTCAGGCGGGCATCTTGGGGCGGCGGTTGTGCCAGTCGGTGAGCTTCTGGTAGCGGTCGGCTGCCCGCAGCAGAAGCGGCTCGGAGAGCGCGGGGCCCTGCAGCTGGAAGCCGATCGGCAGGCCCCCCTTCGTGAAGCCGCACGGGAACGAGATCCCGCCGATGCCGGCGAGGTTCGTGCCCACCGTGTACATGTCGACGAGGTACATGGCGAGCGGGTCGCTCGTCTTTTCGCCGAGCGGAAAGGCGGGCGTGGGCGAGACCGGCCCGCCGATCAGGTCGACCTTCTGGAAGGCGTCGAGGTAGTCCTGGCGGATCAGGCGGCGCACTCGGAGGGCCTTGGCGTAGAAGGCGTCGTAGTAACCGGCGGAGAGGGCGTAGGTGCCGAGCATGATCCGCCGCTTCACCTCGGGCCCGAAGCCCTCGGCCCGGCTGCGGCAGTACATCTCGACGAGCGGCGACTCGAACTCACCCGAAGGCCGAGCCGCCGTTCTGTGTCCATAGTGTGCTCCGTCGTATCGCGCGAGATTGCTCGACGCCTCGCACGGGGCCACGAGGTAATAGGTCGCGATGCCGTACTTCGCGTGCGGCAACTCCACGTCGTGGATCGTCGCGCCCGCCGCCTTCAGCGCTGCAAAAGCCTCCTCCACACCGTGGGCCACCTCCGGATCGAGGCCGGGGCCGAAGTGCTCCCGGACGCGGCCGACCCGCAGGCCGTTGAGCGGCTTCTCGAGCATCTCGGTGTATCGCGGCACCTCGTCGGCGAGGCTCGTGGCGTCGCCGGGATCGTGGCCCGCGATCGTCTCCATCAGCAGGGCGCAGTCGGCCGCCGAGCGGGCCATCGGGCCGATCTGGTCGAGGCTCGACGCGAACGCCACGAGCCCGCGGCGGCTGATGCGGCCGTAGGTGGGCTTGAGGCCCGTGATCCCGCAGAGGCCCGCGGGCTGGCGGATCGAACCGCCGGTGTCGGAGCCGATCGCCACGGGGGCCATGTCGGCCGCCACGCACGCCGCCGAGCCGCCGGACGAGCCACCCGGCGCCCGGGAGAGGTCCCACGGGTTGTGGACGGCGCCGAACGCGGAGTTCTCGTTCGAGCCCCCCATCGCGAACTCGTCCATGTTGGTCTTGCCCACGAGCACCGCGTCGGCGTCGCGGAGCCGAGCCACCACGTGGGCGTCGTAGGGGGGACGGTAGCCGGCCAGCATCTTCGACGCGCAGGTGGTCGGCTGGTCCTTGGTGCACAGCGCATCCTTCACGGCCACGGGCAGGCCGGCCAGGGCGCCGAGCGGCTTGCCGGCCTTCCGACGGGCGTCGATGTCGGCCGCCCGCGTGAGGGCCGCCTCACGGTTCACGTGGAGGAAGGCGTTGATCGAGCCGTCGAGCCTCGCGATCCGATCCAGAAACGTCTCGGCGACCTGCACTGCCGACACCTCGCCACGGCGGATCGCGGCGACGAGATCGATCGCGGACAGGTCGAGAGGCTGCATGGAAGGAGGGAGGCGTGGCGATGGGGCGATGGGGCGGGGGTCAGGCGGCGCCGGTCTCGCCGAGCACGGCGGGAACCAGGAAGCAGGAGCCGTCGTGCCGCGGGGCCGACTGCAGCGCCTCTGCGGTGGTGAGCGAGGGCTTCGGCTCGTCGGCCCGGAACACGTTCTGGGTGTCGAGCGGGTGGGCGAGCGGCGCGACGGACGCCGTGTCGAGCTCCTCGAGCTGCGACACGAAGCCGACGATCTTCGAAAGTTCGCCGGTCATCCGATCGACGTCGTCGCCGGAAAGGGCGAGCCGAGCGAGCAGACCGACCTTCGCGACGTCCTGCCGGGTGAGCGCCATGGCCGCAGGCCTTCTTCAGCGAGGGTCAGGTTTCGGATGCCAGCGACGAGGGTCAGGGGCGGGCACGCGGACCCGACGGAACCGCTTCCTCGGCGGCCGGCTTGGCGGCCTTTTCCACCTTGGGCAGGCGGAACGGCTGCTGCTTCACGAGCTTCGTGACCTTCCCGCTCTTGATGCACTGAGTGCAGACGAGCAGGGTCGTGTTGGTGCCGCGACCGACGGTGACCCGGAGGCGTTGCAGGTTCGGCTTGAACTTCCGCTTCGTGATGCCGGTGACCTTGGTGCCCACGCCGCCGAGGTACTTGGCCTTGCCGCGGATGGTCACCTGGTTGCCGACCGAAAAACCCTTGCTGCAAACCTGACAGGATCGTGCCACGGGAAACTCGCAAAAAATGGGGAAAGTTGAGCCCTGTATCGTACCGGGGGAGCCGTTTTTCGCAACCCCGACCGGCTTCTCTCGGCCGAGGGCCTAGAATCCCCGGCCATGCCTGTTTTCGACTACTCGTTCGTCGTGGACGCCCCGCTCGCCGCCGTTCGCGACTTCCATCGCGACACGTCGGCCCTCAAACGGCTCACGCCCCCGCCCACGATCGTGCGGCTGCACTCGATCGAGCCTCTGGCCGAGGGCTCCGTCTCCACTTTCACCCTCTGGGTTGGCCCCCTGCCCCTCCGCTGGAAGGCCGTCCATCGAGGCGTGACCGACCGCGGCTTCACCGACGTGCAAGCCTCCGGCCCCGCTGCGAAATGGGAGCACACGCACACGTTCGTGCCACTCGACGCCGGCCGCACGGAGATTCGCGAGCACATCGAATACGAGCACAAGCGAGGGCCGTGGGGGATCGTGACCAGGCTGCTTTTCTCGTGGCCGAACCTCCAGCTGATGTTCGCGTATCGGGCGTGGGTCACCCGGCGGTGCCTGGCGCGAAGCGGTCGCTAAGCGAAGCTCGGGATTGCCCATGCCCCGTCGCCGGACGTTCACGGCGGGCGCACCACGCGGGGCTCGGTGTCTTGGAGCGATTCACCCCACGCCTCACGGCGTCGGGCTTTTACCATGAGCCGCGCGAGCATCACGTTTGACTCGTATCAGCCGGCGAGAGGCTCGATCGTGATCACGTGCTTCACCGGCACGAGCCGGTCGCGAACCTTCTTCTCCAGACCCCGCCAGCGTTGCATCAGACGGTCGATGAGCACCTGCGCCGCGGCCTGGGCCTCGGCATCATCGGCGATGCCCGGGATCTGGCGGAAGTCGGTCACGATCTGCTTGATCATGACGGTCTCGTAGGCCTGCTTCTCCGCCACCGCCGCCGAGAGGGCCGCGAAGGGCTCGTCGAACGGCGTTCGCGGAAACTCCGCGGCGAGGTTCACGCCCTTCTCCAGCTGCTCGCGGGAAAACTCCTTCGACTCGCCCCCCCACGTGACCTTTGCCCGGGGCGATGCGAGGTGCGCGACCTCGAGCACGAAGCGGTTGAGGTCGTCGTTGAAGGGCACGTAGGGCAGGATGCTCCGCGTGCTCGCGCTCGACGTGCCGTCGCCCTCGAAGCAGAACGGCCAGCGGGTGCTCTCGACCTCGACGACAGTTCGGCCCGCGTCGCCCCCGGTCACGCGGATCGCATGGCCGGGCGTCGCGGTGGCGGCGGCTGCCCGCGTGTCCACGTCGAGGGTGCCGATCGCACCGTCCACGCCGAGCCCCTTCAGGAAGGCGTAGGCCATCAGCAACTGGCCGTTGGGGCCGGGATGAAAGCCGTCGCCGCCGCACACGTCGTATTTCGGGCCGCGGGCTTCGTTGGCCTTCCGCATGGCGTCGGTCATCGCGGCGTGGACGTCGGCGAACCGCAGCCCGCCCTCCGCCGCGAGCTTTCGGTCGATGTCGCGGAGGTGGGCGAGCGTGTCGTTGTAGGCCACGTTCGCCGGCTGGTCGCCCATCGTCTGCCCGGGGCGGAAGAAGTTGGTGTCGACCGCGCCGGGCGAGCCCACCACCACGGTCTTCACGCCCGCCTCCCGCAGGCGGTCGAGCACCTTCCGCATGTTGGCCTCGTACGTGGCACCGATCTCCGGCTTCCAGGCCTGGTAGCCGCCGTCGTTCATGCCGTAGCAGAGCGTGGCCACGGTGGGATGGAACACGCCAAGGTCGTTCGCGGCCCGCTTCGCGAAGCCGTCGGCCTTCTCGCCCGACCAGCCGAACTGCATCACCTGCACGTCGCGGATGCCCGAGCTGGCGAGCAGCCAGCACTCGACATACTTGCTGTAGAGCTTCTGCTCGGTGATCGAGTCGCCGATCACCGCCACGCGGGCCGCGGAGAGAAACGGGGCCTGCTCGCTTCGCGCCGGAGCCGCGAGCACCGCGAGCAGGAGGGGCAGGAGCTTGTGAAGGCGACATGCCATGGAAACGGGTCTCCGAAAGGGATGGCCTGGGAAGCGGTTCGTGGAGGGGGCCGGCATGCGGTGGCTCGTCACCTCAGCGGCCCCCACCGGGCACCGGAAGCGCGGGCGGCCAGGTCTCGGCCTTGAGCGTGGGCCTGTCGCCCGAGGGAGGGAAGGTGCCGGCCACGGCGTCGCGGAGTTGCCGCGACAGGGCCTCGAGGTCGGCGGCGTGACCGGGATCGTCGGCGAGGTTCGTGAGTTCCCGCGGGTCGGCGTCGTGGTCGTAGAGTTCGCGGCCGTGCCGGCCCTCGTCCCACTCGGTGTAGCGCCAGCGGGGCGTGCGGAGCGAGTAGCCGAAGAACGGCCTCGCCGCCTCTTCGCCCTCCCCTGCCCGGCGTTTCCGGCCGGGCCGCTCCACCTGTGTGACCGCCCAGCCGCGGCCCGTCTGCCCCGGATCGGTGAGGACCCCGGCAAGATCCTGGCCGGGAAGCCCATGCGGCGCGTCGAGGCCGAAGCCGGCGGCGATCGTCGGATAGAGATCGACGTGGCTCACCGGAGCCCGTGCCACGCCGCCCGCCTGGGTCGCGCCCGGCCACACGACCAGAAGCGGCACGCGGCAGCTCTCCTCGAACAGGCTCCTCTTCTGCCACAGCCCGTGTTCTCCGACGTGGTAGCCGTGGTCGCTGGTGAACACCACCACCGTGTCGTCGGCCAGGCCGAGCCGGTCGAGGGCGGCCATCACGCGGCCGACCTGGGCATCCATGAAACTGATGCTCGCCAGGTAGGCCTGCCGCGCCTCGCGCTGCTGGCCGTCGGTCATGGCGTCCTGCTCCTTCGTTCCGCTCTGGAGCGCCGCCGCAGGGAGGTCGCCGCGGTCCTCGCCAACGCCGGCCACCACCGGCATCTCGTCCACGGGATAGAGGTCGAAGTAGCCTCGCGGCGCCACGAAGGGCGTGTGGGGCCGATAGAAGCCGACGGCCAGGAAGAACGGCCGGCTGCGGTCGGCAGCGCACTCCTCGAGCACCCGCTCGGCCCGCGTCGCCACGAGCGCGTCGGTGTGGGCGGCATCCGCGGCCGGCGATGCGTACCAGCTGAGCGTGCCGCCGAACTGCCCGGGCTTGAGCGTGAAGATCCGCGGCTCCTCCTCGAGGTGATCCACGCCTGCGGGGTTGAACGCGGCCTCCCACGAAGCGGGGTCGTCGTGGCCCGCCGTGCCGATGCTCGCGGGCACGTTGTAATGGTAGAGCTTGCCGACGCGGACCGCGTAGCCGCCCTTCCGGCGGAAGAGTTCGGACAGGCTCGGGTGCTCCGGGATCGTCTGCCGAAAGACCTGCGAGTTGGCGACGATCCCGGTGGCGTTGGGATGCAGGCCCGTGAGGAACGAGTTGCGGCTCGGCCCACAGAGCGGAAAGGCACAGTAGGCGCGGTCGAACCGCACGCCGCGGGCCGCGAGCCGGTCGAGGTGCGGCGTCTTCGCGAGCGGGTCGCCGTAGCAGCCGAGCATCGTGTTGAGATCGTCGGCCACGAGGAACAGCACGTTGCGGGGGCGGGCCGGCTCGGCCGCGGCCACCGTCGCCAGCAGCGCCATGAGCATCGTCGCCAGGCTCGCGCGGCTCATCGTGACGCTCCGCGGAGAAGGTCGAGTGCGGCTTCGTGCACGAGGCCGTTCGTGGCGATGCCGTCGCCCGACTCGATGCTGTCGCGGCCCCGCCAGTCGGTGAAGCGGCCGCCAGCCTCGGTCACCACCACGTCGACGGCGGCCGCGTCCCAGGCGTTGAGGAGCGGGTCGACCATGATGTCGGCCCGGCCCGTGGCCACCAGCAGGTAGCCGTAGCCATCGCCCCAGGTCCGGACGACCCCGCAGGCCGATTCGAGCCGGCCGCGGGCGGCGGTGCCGGCGTCCGCGCCGCCGCTCCACCGGCCGAACGACGTGAAGTCGCTCGAGCAGACGAGGCAGTCTCCCAGGGCGCGCCGCGACGACACCCGCGCGGCGACCGGGGCCGCGTTGCCCCGCACGTGCCAGGCGCCTCCGCCGCGGGCGGCGTGCACCATCTCGTCGAGCGCGGGGATCGCGACCACGCCGAGCACGCCCCGCCCCTCGTGGCGACATCCCACGAGCGTGGCGTAGAGCGGCACGCCGCGGATGAACGACTTCGTCCCGTCGATCGGATCGACCACCCACTCGTAGCCGGAGGACCCCGGCGTCGCCCCGGTCTCTTCGCCGAGAAAGGCGTCGTCCGGGAACACCGCGAGCAGTTCGCGGCGGAGAATCGCCTCCGCGGCCCGGTCGGCCTGGGTCACCGGCGAGTCGTCGGCCTTGCGGTCCACCACGAGCGACGAGCCTCCGAACCAGCGGAGGGTGTCGGCGGCGGCGAGCCTGGTGGCCGAGATGGCGACGTCGAGCCGCCGCGCGACCGGCTCCGTCACGGACGGGTTCGCGGTCATGGTTTGGGCGGCTGCTCGGGCGTCGCGGGAGGGGCGGCCATGAACGACGTCGTCAGGAGGATGCCCGCTCCGATCACGAGCCACGAATCGGCTACGTTGAAGATCGGCCAGTCGAGGAGGCCAGGGATCTGAAAGTGAATCCAGTCGCGGACAGCAAGCACCGGCTGGCCCTCGCGGCCCGATGCCGCGTGCCAGTGGAGCCCGGGAAGCCCGAGCCGGTCGTAGAGATTGCCGAGGATGCCCCCCACGATCAGCCCGAGCGCGACCAGGAGCAGCCGGTCGGCCCTGGTGTCCGGCCGCGCGACGAGCGCGAGGATGCCGACGACCGCCGCGACCGACACGGTGGCGAACACGGCCCCCATGCCCTGCCCCATGCCGAAGAGCGCGCCCTCGTTGAGGTTGGTCTCGAGCACCAGCCACGGGGGCAGAACCGGCACCGGAGCCGCCTCCCCGGGCATGCCGCGGGCGGCGAAGATCCAAGCCTTCGACGCGAGGTCCGCGATGGTGGCTGCCGCCGTCACCACAAAGAACAGCGGCCATCCTCGGCCTGTCAATGCCGCCATGCTGGTCCTTCGTGCTTGGCCCGGCGTCAGCGGGGCTGCCGCGGCCGGTGGTGGCCGCTGCTCTCCATCTTCTCGGCGCACCGAATGCACATCGGCGCGAAGGGAATCGCCTCGAGCCTCTTCTTGGAGATCACGCCGCCGCACTCTTCGCAGATCCCGAACTTCTTGGCTTTGATCCGGCCGAGCGCCTGCTCCACCAGTTCGAGCGTCTCCTCCTCATTGGCCATGAGGCTGAGCGTGAACTCCTGCTCGTAGGCGTCGGAGCCGATGTCGGCCATGTGGATCGGCATCCGTGAGAGGTCGCCGCTCGCCTCGGCCCCCGTGTTCCGCAGGGCCGCATCCGCCATGGTCGACACGTCGCCTCGCAGCCGCGACCGCATCGATTCGAGCACCAGCCGAAAGGTCTTGAGTTCCGCTGCCTTGATCATGGTGTGGACTCTCGCTCCGCCCCCGGGTCGGAACGGGACCGCCCCGCCTCTCCCCGAGCCTCGAAAGCCTAACGATGCCGTTGCCGACTGTCAAACTGGCAGGCGAGAGGCCGGGGTTCGATGCCCGGAAGAGCCGATTGCGAGTCCTGCGACCTGCTTGCTGCCCCGGAAGCCATGACCTACCTTTGACCGTCGCAGCGGCCGATACCGCTGGAGAGCCCTTCGGGTGCGGCGTCAGGTCCCGCCGCGGCCCGGGCGCGTGGAGAGTTTTCGTGGCCGTCGCCTCGCGTACCGATCTCGCCTTCCAGCAGTGCATCGACCCCGCCTGCAAGGCGACGTTCTCGGTCGATGAGGTGCTCACCGCCTGCCCGTCGTGCGGCAACCTGCTGGACGTGGAGTACGACTGGGATCGGCTCCGGCCGCCCACGTCGTTCGAGTTCTTCGAGCGAAAGTGGATGCGGCGGAGCGATCCGCTGGCCTTCAGCGGCGTCTGGCGGTTCCATGAACTGCTCCCCTTCGCCCCGCGGGAGAGCGTGGTCACGATCGGCGAGGGGCAGACGATGTGCCCGCCGTCCGACGGCGTGGCGTCGTACGTGGGCATGAACGCCGGCCGGCTGTTCCTGCAGTATGAGGGCCTGAACCCGTCAGGATCGTTCAAGGACAACGGGATGTCGGCCGCCTTCACGCACGCCCGCATGATCGGGGCGCGACGGGCCGCCTGCGCCTCCACCGGCAACACCAGCGCCTCGCTGGCCGTCTACTGTGCCGTCACGCGGCTCATGAAGGCGATCATCTTCATCGGCTCGGGCAAGATCTCCTACGGCAAGCTCTCGCAGGCGCTCGACTACGGCGCCCTCACGATCCAGATCGCCGGCGACTTCGACGACGCGATGGCCCGCGTCAAGGAAGTGTCGGGCAAGATGGGGATCTATCTCGTCAACAGCGTGAACCCGTTCCGGCTCGAGGGCCAGAAGACGATTATGCTGCGGGTGCTCGAGTCGTTCGGCTGGGAGGTGCCCGACTGGATCGTGGTGCCCGGCGGCAACCTCGGCAACTCGAGCG
>CAIKWU010000299.1 GCA_903831155.1 uncultured Planctomycetaceae bacterium
CAGTTCCTGGAAATGGTCGACTTCGTCCGCCGCTGGAAGTTCGAGCGGGCGGGCGTGTTCACCTACTCGCTCGAGCCCGACACCCCGGCCGCGAAGCTCGACGGCCACCTGCCCGAGGAGGAGAAGGCGGCCCGCCGGGACGAACTGATGCTCGTGCAGCAGGGCATCGCCCACGACCACGCCCGCCGGCAGGTTGGCCGCGTGCTCGAGGTGATCGTGGACGGGCCGAGCGGGGAGCGGGACGACGTCTGGCTTGCCCGCTCGCGGTCCGACGCCCCCGACATCGACTGCGTGGTCTACCTCACGGCTCCCGGCACCTCGCCGAAGTCGCCGCTCACCGGACGGATCCTCAGGGTCGAGGTGGTGGCCGCGAGCGGCTACGACCTGGCCGCCGTGCCGGCGGAGGGCTGACCGTGGCGAGCGACCGGATCCTGACCGTCCCCAACCTCCTGTCGCTCGTGCGGCTGGTGCTGGCGATCGTGTTTTTCGTGGCCGTGGAGCAGGGGAGGCAGGTGCCCGCGTTCTGGCTGTTCGTGGTGGCCGCCTCGACCGACTGGATGGACGGCTGGTACGCACGGCGATATGGCCAGGTGAGCCGGCTCGGCCGGATCTTCGACCCGCTCGTGGACAAGGTGATCGTCTGCGGTGCCTATGTGATCCTCGCGGCGGCAGGCACCGCGATCGCCCCCTGGATGGCGGTGGTGGTGGTGGTTCGCGAACTGATGGTGACGGCAATCCGCGCCGAGATGGAGAAGGCCGGTCACGACTTCTCCGCGGGCATGTCGGGCAAGCTCAAGATGGTGCTCCAGTGCCTCGCCATCGCGCTCGTGCTCGCCGATCGGGCGTGGCCGGGGCTCGCGGCGGGTGGAGTGACCGTCGCGGCGGCGGCGAACTGGGCCGCCTGGGCTGCGGTCGCCGCCACGATCTGGTCGGGCGTGGAATACCTCGTCGCGGCGCGGCCGCTGGTGACGTCGTGACGGACGACGCGGCGTCGGGGGCGGCCGCCGCGTGGCCCGTGATGCTGGTGTTCGTGGGCTCGCTGACGGCGTTTGCCTGGATGCTCGCGGTCGTGCGGGGTCGGATGCGGCAGGGCCGGCCGCTCGTGGAGGCCCGCCCCCATCCGCAGGTGCCGTGGGATCTCGGCGACGTCGTGATCATCCTCTGCTTCTATTTCGCCGTCGCCTCCCTGCTGCCGCTGGTCGTGCCCCTTCCCTGGTCGGTGCTCGACCGCGTCGTGTCGGGCGCGTTCGTGTCGGTCGTGTCGATGCTGGCGGGGATCGCGTGGCTGCAGGTCCGCGGGGCCGATGCCGCCGCACTCGGCTTCGCGTCACCGGGGCGGGCGACCACGATCGGGCTCGCGCTCGGCGGCGTCTCGCTGGTGCTGTTTCCGCTGCTCATGCTCGCGGCGGGACTCAACACGATCGTGCCCTACGAGCATCCGATCCTCGAGTTTCTCGAGACCGCCCGCGGACCGGAGGCGGCGGTGGTCGTGATCCTCTCGGCGGTCGTGATCGCGCCGCTGGCCGAGGAGTTCTTCTTCCGGCGGGTGCTCCAGGGCTGGCTGGAGAAGCGGTGCGCCGGCGACACCGCGGTGGCGGTGGCCGGGTCGGCCCTGGCCTTCGCGGCGGCCCACCAGGGCCAGGGCCTCGCCTACCTGCCGCTCTTCCCGCTGGGGCTCGTGCTGGGGGTGATCGTCGAGCGGACCGGATCGATCCTGCCGGCGATCCTTCTGCATGCCGCGTTCAATGCCGTGAGCGTGTTCATGATGCTCGCCCGGCCGCTGCCGATGCCCGGCCCGGCGGGCTGACCCTGCCGGCGGCGACCAGCGGATTGAACGCCATTTCCGCCGTAAACCGATCTGGTCCGGGGAGCGGGTGTTCGCGACACTCCCGGTCCGACCCCCAGGCCTCCGCCCGCACCACGATGCCCGCGCGACCCCGCACCCTCGCCACCCGCTGCCTCGACCGGCTCGTCTACGGGGCCGTGCGCGTGGCGATCTGCGTGGTTCAGTCCCTGCCGCGGGACGCCTGTGAGCGGGGGGCAAGGCGGCTCTCGAACCTGCTGGCGAATCGCATGCGGATTCGCCGTGCGGTGGTTCGCGAGAACCTGCAGACGGCCTTTCCGGAGATGAGCGACGAGGATCGCCGGCGGACCGCCCAGGCGATGTGGGAGCACCTCCTGATGATGGTCGTGGAGATCGCCCATGCAAACCGGGTGATCCACAAGACCACCTGGCGGAGGCACCTGCGGATCCACGACATGGAGCGGCTGCTGCGGCTCCTCTGGCTCGACCGGCCGAAGGTGGTGCTCTCGGGGCACTACGGCAACTTCGAACTGGCCGCCTACCTGTTCGGGCTCTTCGGGGTGCGGATCTTCTCGGTGGCCCGAGAACTCGACAACCCGCTGCTCGACCGGTTCGTGACGGAGTTCCGCGAGTCGCGGGGCCAGAAGATCCTGCCGAAGAAGGGGAGCGCGCCCGACGTGGCGGAGGTGCTTGACGAGAACGGCGCGATCGGGCTGCTCGGCGATCAGGCGGCGGGGCCACGCGGCTGCTGGGTCGACTTCTTCGGCCGCCCGGCCAGCGTCCACAAGGCCATCGGGGTGTTTTCCCTCTCGGCGGCGGCGCCGGTGCTCGTCTGCTCGGCCACGCGGCGGCGGGGCCTGTTCGACTACGACCTCAGGCTCGAGGGCGTGGCCGACCCGGCGGCGGGCGGCGGCGAGACGGAAAGCCTCACGGCCCTGTCGCAGTGGTACACCTCGCTCCTGGAGACCGCGATCCGCCGGGAACCCGCGCAGTACTGGTGGGTGCATCGCCGATGGCGGGGAGCGCCTCGAAAGGCTAAAAAGGCGAAGTCCCGTCCGGCGGCGTAGCCGCGGAGCGAGCCCCGAAGGCCCGGCCGCAGCCGACGGACGCCCGCCGGAGTGAGCCCCGCCATGCCCGACTGGATTCCGGTCGCCGCCGCCTCGGATTGCCCGCCGGGCGCGAGCATCGAGCGGGTCGCCGACGGCCGGATGGTGGCGGTCGCCAATGTCTCCGGCACGTATCACGCCATCGACGGGCTCTGCCCGCACCAGGGCGGTCCGCTGGGCACGGGCGCGCTCTGCGGCACGACCCTGACGTGCCCCTGGCACGGCTGGCAGTTCGACGTGACCACGGGCCGGCACCGCATGTCCGCGACCGTGCGGCAGGCAGTGCATGAGGCCCGCGAGCGGGACGGCACCATCGAGGTCCGGCTCGCCGATCCCAACGCCCCGTGCGGGGGCCGTCCGGGATGATCGACTACCGGAGTTTCCGAAACGACGACCCGCCGCGGCTGGCGGAGGTTTGGCGGGCTGCCGACCTCGGGCCGTGCGGCTTCCAGCCGATGACCGCGGCGTGGCTGGAATCGTGCGTGTTCTCCAAGCCCTACTTCGATCGCGAGGGGCTGGTCGTCGCCGTCGACGGCGAGCGGGTGGTTGGATTCGCGCACGCGGGGTTCGGCCCGAACCCGGAGCACTCGGCGATCGCGACCGTGATGGGCACGGTCATGCTGGTGGTCGTGGTGCCTCACGATCACCACGAGGAGATCGCGGCTGCCCTGCTCGTGCGCTGCGAGGACTACCTCGTCCGCCGCGGCGCCCGCACGATCATGGGCGGCGGCACCCGGGAACTCGGCGGCTTCTACCTCGGGCTCTACGGCGGATCGGACCTGCCGGGCATTCTCGATTCGTCGCCAGCGATGCAGGGGGTGTTTCGGCGTGCCGGCTACCTCGAGGCCGACCGGATCGCCATCATGCGACGACCACTGGCGGGCTTCCGCCCACCGGTGGGCCGGGCCCAGCTCGCCATCCGCCGCACCACGCAGCTGCGGGTGATCGACGAGCCCGCGCGGCGGGACTGGTGGGAGGCAGCGACCACCACGGGAATCTCGCTACGACGGTATGAACTCCGCGACGAGGCCGACGCCCCGCTCGGCAGCGCCACCTTCTGGGACATGCAGCCGCTGGCGACGGCCTGGGGCGTGCCGGCGGCCGGCCTGCTCGGGGTGCGGGTCGAGGGCACGCGTCGCCGGCAGGGGCTCGCGAGCCACCTGATCGCCGAGGCGCTCCACGACCTGGCCCAGGAGGGCGTGGCCCTCGGCGAGACGCACGTGTCGGAGGCGAACGAGGCCGCGATCAAGCTGTTCTTCAAGCTCGGCTTCGAGGCCACAGGCCACGGCACGCTGTTCCGCCGGCCGTGAGCGGTGCCGCGGTCAGCGATCGAGGCTCACCGACGTCAGCGTCGCGACGTGCTGCTTGAGATCCTCGGCCGCGTCGCCCCCGCGCGGAAGCTGGTGGCGGATCCGAACCGTGAGGGGAGACGTGGCCGGATCGCGGCGGACGTCGGCAAGATAGTCCTGGAGCAGCGCCCGCCGCTCCGGTGTGGTGCGGAGCAGCCAGTGCACCCAGCACCAGGCCTCGGCGTAGTGATCCTGAGTCATCTCGCCGGCGGCGGCGAGGGCCTCGAGCCGATCGAGGTCGGGCCGCCACGTGCCCTCCAGCAGCCGCCCGGCGAGGTAGGCCGCATGGCCGCGATGCATCCCATGGTCGCTCCGCGGCGTCTCGAAGAACTCGGCGATGCCCTCGTCGAGCCAGAGGGGCACCGCGGGGACGACGGCATGCACGTAGCCGTGGGTGGTCTCGTGGCGAAGGTCCTCGGCGATCCGGTCCTGCCAGGCGGCGAACACCGACAGCGTGGTGTCGGTCTCGACGAAGAAGGCGCGGCGGGCGGGAAACCCCGGGTACTGGCTGGCCACGAAGTCGTCGTACCGCTCGGTGTTCTCGAACAGATAGAGGTGCACCGGCTCGTCCGACACCGGCAGCGCCAACTCCTGGCTCACGTCGGTGCGGAGGCCGTCGAGCTCGCGGACGAGGCGGTGCTGACCCGCCAGCGGGAAGTCGGCGTGAATGACGAGCTGCCCGGCGGTGACCTCGGTGCCGTCGGGGAGGTCGCCGCCACCGGGCGGGGCGAGCGAGCCCGCGACCATCGGCATCCCGGCGGCGGACAGGCCCGACCGCAGCGCGGCGGGCGCGCACCCGGCGAGCACCGCGAGGAGCGGTGCCAGTGCCATTACCGACGATGCGGGCCGTGCCATGACGGACGTGTACGGAACGCTCGTTGGGGCGTCAACCGCAGACGGCCTCGGTGATGCCGAGGAGGGTGCCCGACAACGACTCGATCGACACCGGCCGGCTCAGGACGGCCGCAGCCCCGGCGTCGAGCGCGGCCCGGGTGGTGTCGGCACGGGGGAACGAGTCGAGCAGGATGACCGCGCGAGATGGGCGATGTGCAGAGAGCAGGGCGACCCATGTCAGGTCCGCGGCGGTGATCGACGCCACGTCCCAGACAATCACGTCGGCCGGGTCGTCGAGCGGCGGCCGGCCGCGGATGCGGGAGCGGATCGGCCGCCCCACCGCGGCCACCATCTCGGCGACGCCTTCGAGGTCGCCGCTTCGGGACGCCGCCACCGAGACGCCATCGAGGCCCTCGCCCGCCATCGCCGCGTGCTCCGTCACCCGCAGGGCGACCTCGAGCAGCCGCTCCTCCCGACGGGCCGTGGCGGGCTGGCCGAGGGATCCCGGCACGCCGCGCCGCCGGTCGTGAAGCCACCACGAGAGCCGGCCGGCGAGCTCGTTCCAGGCCACCTCCTCGA
>CAIKWU010000300.1 GCA_903831155.1 uncultured Planctomycetaceae bacterium
TCCGCATCGCCAAGGGTGGCGGCAGTGAGACGGTGGGCGTGCTGCTCGGGAGCGGCACGGTGGCGACGATCGCGGGTTCGGCGACGCTCGTGCTCGGTGAGGGAGGCGGTTCAGGCACCTTCGCGGGATCCCTCGCGGAGAGTTCCGGCGTGCTCTCCGTCACCAAGGCGGGAACGGGATCGCAGACCCTCTCAGGCTCCAACAGCCACACGGGGCCGACGAGCGTGCAGCAGGGCACCCTCCGGCTGACCAATCCGGGGGCGAGCGTGGGCAGCACGCTGGCCGTGGTCGCGGGCGGGACGGCCCAGATGGGTGACCAGACGGTGGTCACGGTCGCCGGTCTCGACCTGGCCGGCAATGGGCTCGTCGATCTCGCGGCCGGCGCGATGACGGTGCAGTCCGGTCTCTCCCCCACGACGCTCGTGGCGGAACTGCTCGAGGGGCGGGGCGACGGGTCGTGGAACGGCACGAGCGGGATCACGTCGAGCGCGGCCGCCGCCGCGGCCGCGATCTCACTGCCGCGGACGGTGGGCTGGCTCGACAACGGGGACGGCAGCGTGACCGCCGCCTACGCCGCGCCGGGCGACACCAACCTTGATTGGAATGTCGACATCCTCGATGCCGCCAACTTTTTCGCCGGCGGGAAGTACGACACCGGCCTGCCCGCCTCCTGGGTGGAGGGTGACTTCGGGTACGACGGCACCGTGGACATCCTCGACGCCGCCGACTTCCAGGCCACCGGCCTGTTCGACACGGGTTCGTACAACGCCCCCCCCGGGGCGAGCCCCATCAGCCCCGTTCCGGAGCCGTCCGCCGCTCTGGCGGTAGCGATCGGAACCCTTGCGCTGGCGGTGGGGCGGTCTGGCTGGGGATTCAGGGCCGAATGCCGCCGCGCCGCATGAGGGCAGACCGGGAAATTTCCATAAAGCGATCTCGAAAATCCGTAACGCGGATGGGTGGTGCGAAGAGCGGCCAAGCGACTGTATAACTGGCGGAGGCGGGGAGGTTGGTTTGTACTCTGCGAAGAGTGTTCGGAGATCAGGGGGGATTTCGATCATGAGACGTTGCCTGACGGTTCCCGCAGCGGTGTGCGTCGCCTGCATGCTCTCCACGACCTTGGCGAACGCCGCCGACCTGTATTGGAACGGCGTCGGCTCGTCCGGAAGCGCCGGTGGCGGCACGGGCGTGTGGAACACGTCGAACACCAACTGGGAGACTGCCACATCCGGCGGCACGGCCACGGCGTGGACCGCCGGCGACAACGGCACCTTCGGGGTCACCGCCGGCACGGTTGACCTGCAGTCCACGCTGACCACCGGTACCCTCTTCGCCGCGCTCGACGGCTACACCCTTTCCACGTCGAACGGCAGCACGCTGCAGGCGAGCGGCGGCGACGTCACGTCGGGCACCTTCACGCTGAGCGCGATCCTCACCGGAACGACATCGTTCACGAAGACTGGCACAGGGCAACTCACGTCCACGTCCCGCAACACCGCGGACGGGCCGATCAACGTGGCCGCCGGCACCCTGCGGCTCAACGACGCCCGCGACATGAACGGCGCCGCCACGGTCGGCAGCGGCGCCACGCTGCTGGTCGAGAGCAACAGTGGCGGCGGCTACTACCAGCCCGACTCGCTGTCCCTCACAGCCGGCACCGTGAACTCCGTCGTCGCGGCCGGCAATCGCTACCACGGCATCTACACGACGGTTGTCACGGCCTCCAGCGGCTCGTCATCGATCGGCGCGCCGCTCTATATGAACAAGACGGGCGCCGCAACGCCGCAGAGCATGACGATCACGGTGGGCAGCGGGGCGAATCTCGCGATCAGCGGGTCCATCAACAACCACCCCGACCAGATCGGCACCGCCGCCAGCCTTACCACGGCGGGCCCGGGCACGCTCTCGCTCAACGGGGCAAACGGCTTCACGGGCAACATGCTGATCGGCAGTGGCACGCTCCAGGACGGCTACCAGGCTGCGTCCAACAACCCCACGGTGTCGGGCCTCGGCAACATGATGATCGCGGGGCGAACCGTGACCACCAGCACCGGCGCGACGCTGCTGTTCACGGCATCCGACGCCGTCGGCAACTACAACATCCTGATCTCGTCCACGCTCGTGGCCGACGGCGGCACCATCACCCGCACGGCCGGCGCATTCAACTCGATCGGCAGCCTCGGGCTCCGCAACGGCGGCCGGCTGACGTCGCAGAACGGGCAGAACTCCACCGTCAACTCCTTCGCGCTCAACGGCAGCGTGGTCGTGAGCGGAACGTCGGCGTCGTTCATCGACACGGCCGGGTCGAGCAACAACGGCATCCACCTCGGCACCGCCGGCTCGACGAACGCGTTCGACGTGGCCGACGTGACGGGCAACTCGAGCGCCGACCTGACGGTTTCGGCGCCGCTGATCAACGCGGTATTCGGGGCCGCCGCTGGCCTGTCGAAGACCGGGGCGGGCACACTGACGATGACCGGGGCGAACACGTTCAGCGGCAACATGACGATCACCGCTGGCACGCTCGTAGCCAATCTGATCGTGAACAGCTCGAGCCCCTCGGCGACGGCGCTCGGCAACATGACGACCTCCGGCCGCACGATCACCACGAGCACCGGGGCGACGCTCCGGTTCGACTCGCCGGACGCTGTCGGCGCGTACAACTACACGACGCCCGTCACCCTGATCGCCGACGGCGGCACGATCACGCGGGCGTCGGGGTCGAACTCGTTCAACTCGATCGGCAACCTCACGCTGCGAAACGGCGGGCGGCTCACCACCACCAACGGCAACGCCGCCACGGTCGGCTCCTTCGCGATCAACGGCAACGTGACCGTGACCGGCACGACGGGGAGCTTTATCGACACGCTCAGCGGCCAGACGTCGAACAGCTACATCAACCTCGGCACGACCGCCGGCTCGACGACGTTCGACGTCGCGGCCACGGGCGATGCCACGGCGGATCTCACCGTGTCGGCCATCCTTGGCGACAAGGTACTCGGCGGTGCGGCGGGCCTCGTCAAGGCCGGGGCGGGCAGGA
>CAIKWU010000301.1 GCA_903831155.1 uncultured Planctomycetaceae bacterium
CGGCCCTCGAAGGAGTCGTCGGCGAGCACGCCGACGTGGCGGCCGGCGTCGCCGGACTGGATGCTCGCCGCGGACGCCGACATCCGCTCGGCGGCCCCGGCGGCGGTGCCGGCCACGGCACCGAGGGCGACGAGGGTTGCGATCAAGGCTCGGCCTCGCGGTCGAACCGCGGCGGCAGTCGCTGTGGATTCCACGGTGGGAAGTGCCTCCTTGCGGCAGCGATGATGGGCGACCAGAATACTCGTCGAGGAAGTTCCCCGGACCACGGGGTTTCTCGCCGGTTCCGTCTGGCTGCGTCCGGGTTGACCCTCCCATCTGGGAAGGGTGGCTCGGGCCGGCCGACGATCCGGTGCCGGAGAGGTGGCAGAGTGGTCGAATGCGCGTCTTTGCTAAAGACGTGTCCGGTCAAAAGCTGGACCGCGGGTTCGAATCCCGCCCTCTCCGCTGGTTGGTGAACGTCGAATCACACACGCCTTGTTTCCAAGGCTCTTTGAACAACGGGTCATTCGTGACCCCCGCGTGACGTCGCCGGTGCCTTCCCGCCCCCACGCGGGGCTCTGCACCGGTCTCCCCCAGCCTGGCGACGGACGGCCTGCCGGCAGGCCGATCCCAGCTGACGGATCCGGCCCGGCCGCCCGATTGCCATTCCCGGGTTTCTCCAGCTTCACCAGGCCCTCGGCGTGCCCAGATTTTCCGGTGGTTCTTCCCAGCGGGCTGCATGCGGCGGCGAGCTCATGTCGAAACCATGAGCACCATGATTGGCGGGGTGAAGTACACGGGACCGTCCCGAAGGCCTGCTGCGGTCATCGCACTTGCGTGGATCGCATGCCTTGCGCCGCTCTCCGCCGCGGAGTTTCATGAGCTCGACACGGATCGCGATGCGTTCACGCCCGCGACCACGACGGCGAAGGCCGGCACCGTGCTCACCGAGGCTTCATACGTGTGGATCGACAACCGGGGCCTGCCGGCCACGAACAGTTTCCCGGAGCTGCTCGTGCGGATCGGCGCCCGCGAACGGCTCGAATGGCGGTTCGGTTTCAACTACGAGCAGAACTCCGGGGGGAGCGTCGTGGCGGCGGTGGAAGTCGGCGAACCGCCGCGGGAGGGGACCGGCAGCGAGGAGGCGAATCTGCTCTACGGCATCAAGGTCCGCGTGACCGATCAGGCGGACTGGCTGCCGCGCAGCGCGGTCATCGTGGAGGCCTTCACGCCCGTCGCCGGCGACATCTGGGGTACCGAACCGTCGGCCACCTACGCGTTTGGATGGGAGTTGCCCGCGGCGTGGAGGCTCGACACGGCCATCCGCTACGTCCGCGCCGAGAGCGAGGAGGGCTGGTTCGATCGCTGGATGCCATCGACGGTGTTGCGGATCCCGGTGACCGAACGATTCGAGGTCCACGCCGAGTGGTTCGGCAGCTGGACCCAGGGGCTCGCCGACGACTCGGTGCAGCCGTTCGCCGGCCCCGGCACCCACTTCATGCTGACCCCGACGGTCGAGATCGGCTGCCGAATGGGCTGGGGCCTCACCCGCGATGCGGCGGGCTACTACGTCGACGCCGGCGTCGGCTGGCGGTTCTGAGCACAGCCCACCCTGGCGTCGGATCGACGACGAGCATCCGGAGCGGCTGTCAGTCGGGCCGACAGCCGGGGTTGCCCTGCCGCTCGAGCCACCTGACGCAGACGTCCGGGAAGTCGCTGAACAGTCCGTCGACCCCCGCATCGAGGAAGAGCCGTCGCAGGGCGTCGTCCGCCGAGGTCGCGAAGGGGGGCAACTGGTCGACCCGGAAGGTGTAGGGGTGCACCACGAGGCCCGCGGCATGGGCGGCGGTCACCAGCGGAGTCGGCCGGCCATCGGCGCCGATGACGCGGCCCAGCGGCGGGCCGATGCCGTCCACCACCCTCGCCAGCTCGGCCAGTTCGCCCGCGGCGAGAAGCGGATCGTCGACGTCCTGTGGCGAGCCGCCGAGCAGCAGCACGAGCCGTCCACGCCAGGCGAGGTCCGCTCGCAGTCGCACCAGCTCGTCTGCCTCGAAGCACTGGATGAAGCACGCGGCCTCCTTCGAGTCGAGCCCACGACGGCGGAGCACGTCGACGACGATCGGCGCGATGTCGTGCCCCTCGCGGCGGTGCCAGGACGGCTGCTTGATCTCGGGATAGACGCCCACGCGGCGGCCGGTGCTCCGCGCGAGCCCCTCGAGGAGATCGAGCTCCTCCTCGAGCGTGGCGATCCGGAAGGTTCCCGTGTCGGCCGGGAAGCGGCCCGGAAACACCTGGCGGCCGGTCTTCGGATCGCGCCGTTCACAGAGCCGCAGGCCGCGGAGCTCCTCGAGCGTAAAGTCGACGACGTAGTAGCGGCCGTCCCCACGGGCCCGTCCAGGGTGGAGGTCGGCCACGTCGCTGATCGCATCGAGGTGGATGTCATGGAGCACCACCGGCACGTCATCCCGTGAGAGCACCACGTCCTGCTCGACGAAGTCGGCACCCTGGGCGTGGGCCATCGCCTTGGCGGGGAGCGTGTGCTCGGGCAGATAGCCGCTGGCGCCACGGTGGGCGATCACCAGAGGGGCTGCGGCCGCGGGCGGGGAGATGAGCATGGCGACCAGGGCAAGCCGGCGGAGATCGGTCATGGGGCATCCGGTCCTGAAGCGTGACGGCCTACCACCTTATACACCGATCGTGCGTGGGCGTGCCGGGTGGCTGCGGCCTGTCCGTCGGCGTCGCACCTTCCCGGAGGCATGACCCACGCGGCACGGGCGCCGCCGGTCAGCGGTGGAGGTCGTGCTGATCGAAGATGTAGGGCTCGAACTGGTCCGGCACGCCGGTGGGCCGCTGCTGGAACATCGCGACCCGGAGGGAGATTCGTCCGGGACGGGAGTCGCTCGTCAGGATCTGGGTGTAGACCCACTCGTCGATGGCGTTCGACACGAAGGTGACATGACCGTCGCAGAAGGCGGTCAGGAAGCCGTCGCGATGTCGGGCCGACGGGTAGCGGAGCTCCTGGTCCCCGCGGGTCTTCATCCACGTGTTCTCGGTGGCATTGGCCGACTGCCCGCCCCCGGGGGCGCCGTACCCGGGGTGGATGCCACGGCTGTGCAGGACCGCATGGAGCGTCTTGACGGAGCGGTCGCTGTTGTTGACCGCCGGCAGGGGGCTGTCGGCCCACGACACGTCGATCGGAGCGGCGGTGCCGGTCCGCTCCGCGAGGAGCAGCGTGTTGCTCGTGCCGTCTCCCTCGGCCACCTCCGTGAGCGACATCTGCTCCGGGTAGTACTCCTTCGCCCCTCCGGACTGCCGGTACCAGGGCTGCGACCGCTGGTTGCCGGCCGAATCGACGCACACTCCGTCACCGGTGACCTGCCGGCCGGTCGTCAGCGTGAGCCCGCCGGTGCCCCCGTTGACGAAGTAACTCAGCGGACCGGGCGACGTCGATTCCTCCAGGGCGGCGACGACGGGGCAGAGGAACAGGCTCACACGCTTGAGCCGGGCGTCGTCGGCCACGCGGTCGCGGGAGTAGGTCGCGTACCAGTCGGCGATCTCCCGCTCGCTGATGAACGGCAGCAGGGGCACCGTCCACGACACGCAGGCGGCGTCGTCCTCCATGCCCTGGCCGCAGTGGGCCGAGGTCCAGGGCTGCACCGCGTTTCTCCATCCCGGAATCGCCGAGAGGCTGGTGTCGTGGGCCGCGAAGGCGGTGGCGAGCCGGCTGATGTTGTTCGCGCACGACGCCTTTCGGGACGACTCCCGGAGCAACCCCAGCGCCGGCAGGAGGATCGCCATCAGCACCGCGATCACGCTCACCGCGACGAGCATCTCCGGCAGCGTCATGCCGGATCGACGGCCGCGCAGCGGGCGGTGGCGGTGGCGGGGCATATGACGGGCGGTCGGGAGGGGGCGGATGGCCGGCGGGACGGATCCCTGCACTGCCTCTAACCTACCGCACCGCGGCCGATCGGACACGGCGCCGGCCGCTGGCCCGGCTCACCGCTTGGCGATGTCCGACTCGCTGAAGAAATACGGCTCGAGGTTCTCGCCGACGCCGGTGGGACGCATCTGAAACATGCCGACGCGGAACGAGACGCGGCCCGGCCGGGAGTCGCTGGTCAGGAGTTGGGTGTAGACCCACTCGTCGATGCTCTCGCCGATGAACCTCACGTGGCCGTCGCAGAAGGCCGCCATGAATCCCCCCTCATGCCGCGACGACGGGTAGCGAAGCGAGTTGTCGCCCCGCCGCTTCATCCAGGTGTTCATCGTGGCATGCAGCGACTCGCCACCCCCGGGCTGGCCATAGCCAGGGTGGATGCCGCGGGTGTGCATCACCGCGTGGAGCGTTTTTACGCCGCGGTCGGCCCCGTGCATCGCTGGCTGGGGGTGATCGGCCCAGGAGACGTCCGTCGGCGCCTCGCTGCCTGTTCGCTCGGTGACGAGGAGCGTGGTGCTCGTGCCGTCGCCATCGGCGATATCGACGAGGGCGTTTCGGCCCGGCGAGTACTCCTCCGCCCCGCCCGAGGTGACGTACCAGGGCTGCCCCGCAACATTGCCGGCCGTGTCGAGGCACACGCCGTCCCCCTGAAACTGCCGGAACGGACGCTTGCCCTTCCCGGAGTATTCGGGATCGCCTTCCAGCGCCAGCCCACCAGTGCCTCCGTTGGCGAAGAAGCAGAGCGGACTCCGGGACGTCATCTCATCGGCAGCCACGGGGCAGACGTAACCGGAGATCAACTTGGCCGTCGCGTCGTCCGCGACGCGTCCGGGGGCGTAGGCAGCGAACGAATCATAAATCTCTGTTTCGCCGAGGAACGGCAGGATCATCACGGTCCACGACACGCACGCTCCCGACGTGGGATCGGCGTTCGGGCCGGTGCCGTTCCCTGCGTGGCCCGCCCGGACCCGAGCGGACGTGTAAGGATCGAGAACGTTCCGCCATCCGGGCAACTCACTCCGGGATGTGTCGAAGGCCGTAAACCCCTTGGCCACTTTCGACACGGCGTTGGCACAGGTGACCTGCCGGGCCGACTCCCTCGACTTGGCGAGAGCGGGCAAAAGCATGCCCATCAGCAGCGACATCGCCGTCGTGGCGACGAGGAGTTCGGTGAGCGTCACACCGGTCCGAAGCGCGGGACTTTTCAACTGGCGAGGCGAACGGATTGTGGTCATCGGGATGCTCCTGCGCGTGCCCCGACTCAACTGTCCCTGAAACAAGACTCTATTTCGCCGGACTGCGGAGGGCAAGCGAACCTCGTTTCCCAAGGGAGCGGCTTGACGAGATGGGCTGGAAAGGACCATTTGAGGAGTATTACGCAGGATCTCCCCCGAGGGTTCATTCGCCCCGGCAAAAGCCTGCGCAGACGCGCCGGGGCCTACCACGGCCAGCCGATGGCCTCCAGCCAGCGAGCCCGCTTCTTTCCCGCGCAGATCCACGGTTTTGGGCCTTCACACCCCTCCTCGCCCCCGTCCAGGCAGGCATCGCAGACGTAGTCCACCCGCCGGTCTACCACGCACACGTCCTCCTCGATGGTTCTCCTCTGGAGGGCTTTTCGGTGC
>CAIKWU010000302.1 GCA_903831155.1 uncultured Planctomycetaceae bacterium
GCGGCGCGGCGGGATGCAGTGGATCGACGTGCGGGCGTTTGATCTGCCCGCCCGGGTGGGTGGCGGATGAGCGGCTCCGTCACGCTCGCCGACGTCCGCGCCGCCCGCGAACGCATCCGGGGCCGCGTGCTCCATTCCCCCTGCCCGCGGAGCATCCCGCTCTCGGAACTCGTCGGCGCCGACGTGTTCTGCAAGCTCGACCTGCTCCAGCGCACGGGCAGCTTCAAGGAACGCGGCGCCTGCAACGCGCTGCTTCAGCTCGACGACGCCGCGCGGAGCCGGGGCGTGGTGGCGGCGTCGGCGGGCAACCACGCGCTCGGCCTGGCCTATCACGGCCGCCTGCTCGGCATCCCCGTCACGGTGGTGATGCCGCGGTTTGCGCCGCTGGTGAAGGTGGCGACCTGCCGCAGGCTCGGCGCCCGCGTGATCCTCGACGGCGAGACGTTCGACGATGCCCGCAAGCTCGCGGCCGAGATCGCCGCCCGCGACGGCCTCGACCGGATCCACGGCTTCGACGATCCGCGGGTGATCGCGGGGCAGGGCACGATGGCCCTGGAGATCCTCGACGACGTCCCCGATGTCGATGCGATCGTGGTGCCGACGGGCGGGGCCGGGCTGCTCGCGGGCGTGGCGCTGGTGGCGAAGGCGCTGCGGCCGGAGATCCGCCTGGTGGCCGTGGAGACGGCCGCGGCCCCGAGCTTCGGGGCGTCGCTCGCCGCCGGCCATCCCGTGGCGGTGCCGATCAGGCCCACGCTCGCCGATGGCCTCGCGGTGGGGCGGGTGGGCGACCTGCCGTTCGCCATCGCCGCGCCGCTCGTCGATCGGGTGGTGACGGTGGACGAGGCGGAGGTGTCGCTCGCGGTGCTGCGCCTGCTGGAACTGGAGAAGACGGTGGTGGAGGGGGCGGCGGCCACCGCCCTCGCCGCGGTGCTCGGCGACCGCTGCCCCGACCTCGCCGGCCGCCGGGTCGTGCTCCTCCTCTGCGGCGGCAACATCGATCTCACGATCCTCGACCGTGTGATCGACCACGGGCTGGTGGCCGACGGCCGACGCTGGCGATTCACCGCCCGGATCAGCGACCGTCCCGGGGGCATCGCCCGGCTCACCGCCGCGATCGCCGCCGCCGGGGCGAGCGTGCGGGAGGTGGTGCACGACCGCGCCTTCTCCGGGGCCGACGTGTTTTCGACGACCGTGGAGGTGACGGTCGAGACGGCCGGCCACGACCACGTGGCGGCCCTGGCCGCGGCCCTCGCGGCCGAGGGATTCGACGTGAAACCCTGACGGTCGTGACGGCTGTGCGGCCCCGCGGTGGATTCTGCACGCGGGCCGCCCGAACGAGCCGATGCCATTCGGTGCGGATCTGGCCGGGATCCGTCCGTGAGGAGCGTCGGTCATGATCATCCAGCAGCGCGGCCTGCTCGCCCGTTCGGGGCGGGCAGCGAGATCTTCGTCGGACGAGCGGGTCCGCGAACGCGAGCGGCTCCGCCGGGAACTCCTCCGCCGCATCCTCGACCGGGAGATGCGGCGTCAGGCGATGCGAGGGGCGAGGTCCTGAGGCCGCCCCGGGAAGGAGAGGCTCCCATGCGACGATGCAGTGGCGGCCCGAACCCGGAACTGGACGGCACGAGCGCGGTGAACGCATGCCCGGCAGGCCGCGTTCGCGGCGCGACCGTCCTGATCCGGCTGGTGGCGATGGCCACGACCGCGCTCGCCGGCGCCGGCACGGCGCACGCGCAGGGCCAGTGGTGGAACTGGGGCGGCTCGGCCAACCCGACGGCGAACTGGTCGCCCGAGCAGCTTGCCGACTACCTCTACACCGGGCACACACCGCACCCCGCGGTGGCGCGGATCGTGGCGCCCGAGTCGTCGGGAGCGTCGATGGGCTCCGGCGTGCTCGTCGACGTGAACCAGTCGCAGGGGCTCGTGCTCACCAACTGGCACGTCGTCCGCGACAGCCGGGCGGCGGTGCTCGTGCAGTTTCCCGACGGGTTTCAATCGGCCGGCACCGTCGTCCGGCAGGACGAGGCCTGGGACCTCGCCGCGATCGTGATCTGGAAGCCCAACGCCACGCCCATCGCCGTGGCGGCCGCGCCGCCGCAGCCGGGCGAGCCGCTCACGATCGGCGGGTTCGGCCGCGGCGTCTATCGCGAGGAGACGGGCCGCTGCACGGAGTATCTCGCCCCGGGCACCGGCTACCCGAAGGAGTTCGTGGAACTCGAGGCGACCGCCCGGCAGGGCGACTCCGGCGGGCCGATCTTCAACGATCAGCGCGAGCTCGCGGGTGTGCTCTTCGGTCAGAACGAAGGCCGCACGATCGGCAGCTGCTCGACCCGCGTGCGGGCGTTTCTGTCGTCCGTCGGATCGAGCGGTTTCACGCCGTCGCCGCATGCCGATCTCGCCGCCGCTGCCGCGACCGATGGCCACGCGGCACCCGACAGGATCGCGGCGGTGCAGGTCTCAGCCGTCGAGCACCGCTCGAGCCACGGGCCGGCGCCGCTCGTCGCTCAGGCGATGCCGGCGCCGCCGGCCGTGCCGGTGGGCGGGCCTTGGCCGCAGCCGGCGCCGCAAGCGCCGCCCGAGCAGTCGCCCTTCGCCGGCCTCGGCCTGCCGCCGTGGGTGCCCGATCCCTACGTGCACCGCACGGCGCTGCTCTCCGCCGCAGGCGGGTTCGCGCTCGGGCTCTTCGGTCTCAGGACGATCTTCGGCGGGCGCCGCGGCTGAGCGGCCGCCGCATCACTGCTTCGGCGTCTTGACGACCGTGGCCTTCTTGATGACGACGGCCTCGGCGGGGCGGTCGTTGCCGCCGGTCCGCACGCTGCCGATCGACTTCACCACCTGCAGGCTCGCGTCGTCGGCGGTCTTGCCGAACGCCGTGTACTGCCTGTCGAGGTGGGGCACCCGCTCGAGGCAGATGAAGAACTGGCTGCCGGCGGAGTTGGGATCGTTGGTGCGGGCCATCGAGAGCACACCCGGCTCGTGCGGCGTGGCGTTGAACTCGGCCGGAATCTTGTAGCCCGGTCCGCCGGTGCCGGTGCCCTCCGGGCAGCCCCCCTGGATCATGAAGCCCTTGATGATCCGGTGGAAGCAGCCGCCGTCGTAGTAGCCGCTCTCGGCCAGCGCCACCATGTTGCGGACGTGGCCCGGCGCCACCTTCGGGTCGAGCTTCAGGCGGATCGCGCCGAGGGACGTGTCGAGCACGACCTCGTAGTCGAAGCCCTCGAGATCGACGGCCTTGGCGGCGGCTTGCAGTTCGGCGGCGGACGGCTTGGGCATGATGGATTCCGTGGGTCGGGTGAATCGGGCGGGAAATCGCGGACGCCGGTTTGCCGGGCCGCTGCGGCCCGTCGATACTCATTCCCGATGGATCCGCATCCCGTTGGACGCGTCGCCGATCAGGATCTTTCCGGGCGCAGCCTCGGAGGATACCGGCTCGCGCACCGGCTGGGTAGTGGCGCGATGGCCGACGTCTACCTTGCCGAGCAGACGTCGCTCGGCCGGCAGGTCGCGGTGAAGGTGCTGCGGAGCGATACGGCCCGGCACGGAGCCGCGGTGGAGCGGTTCGAGCAGGAGGCGCGGGCGGCGGCGTCGCTCGTCCACGGGCACATCGTGCAGATCCACGAGGTCGCCTGCATCGACGGCATCCACTTCCTCGCGGAGGAGTATGTGGCCGGGCCGTCGCTCAAGGCCTGGCTCCAGTTCCGCGGCCCGCTCGACGCGCGGCAGGCGATCTGGGTGCTCAACCAGGTGGGGTCGGCGCTGGTCCGCGCGGCGGAGCAGGGGATCGTGCATCGCGACATCAAGCCCGAGAACCTGATGCTCACGCTCTCCGGTGAGGTGAAGGTGGCCGACTTCGGCCTGGCCCGCGTGCTGTCGGAGAACCTCGACCTCACGCAGGACGGGATGACGCTCGGCACGCCGCTCTACATGAGCCCGGAGCAGGGGGAGGGGCGGGCGGTCGATGCCCGCAGCGACCTCTATTCGCTCGGCGCCACGCTGCATCATCTGCTCGCGGGACGGCCTCCCTATTCGGCGCCGTCGGCGGTGGCGGTGGTGATGGCGCACATCAAGGAGCCGCTGGTGCCGCTGGCGTCGCGGCGGCCCGATCTTCCCGCCGGGCTCTGTGACATCGTCGATCGGCTGCTCGCGAAGGATCCGGCCGACCGCTTCGAGTCGCCGCAGTCGCTGCTGCAGGCCGTCGAGCACCTGGAGACGCTCCTGTCGCTCGGGCCCCGCACCGGGAGTTCGCCGCTGGCATGGCCGGAGGGGGAGCCGGTGTGGTCGGGCTCGTCGTCGGCCGTGGGGTCGATGCCGATGCCGTCGGGTCGTGGCGGCCGCGCGACGACGGCGCGGCTTCGCGACGCGACCATGCACCTCCGGGTTGCGACGGTTCGCGGTCAGGAGAGGGCGGAGGCGTCGCGGCGGCGGTGGCTGACGGTGGCGGGTCTCTCGCTGGCGGCGGCGGTGGCGGGGTTCGCGATTGGCCGCACGAGGCCGCGGCGGTCGCAGCTCTTCAGCCCGCGGCGGTAGCGGGCGTCATGGGCCGGACGTGCTTGGGCGTGTCCGCCGGAACCGCCGTTTCGGGCGTCATAAAAGGCACCGTGAGCGGGTGGTTCAAGGCTGCTTGACTCGTTGGCCGACACTGCTAGAACGGCAGTGAAACCCGCCCCCATCGTCTAGTGGCCCAGGACGTCGGGTTCTCAGTCCGAAAACCGGGGTTCGACTCCCCGTGGGGGTATCTGAACAGCCGTATCCTTCGCAAACGCGGGGGATACGGCTGTTTCTTTTTCCGCTGACGACTCCTGATGAGCCAAAACGAGCGTTGACGGAGTCGGATTTGGAGTCGGAATTGAGGAGGGCACGCTGACGGCCCTGACGATGTCCGCTGGCGTCACCATGAGGTAGTGGTCTTCCGCGACCTCCTTCGAGTTTCCCAGCCACGCGTGGACGAGGTGGGCAGGTTCCCGCAGCATCAGTTCTGTCTCACGGCTGGCGCGGAGGTTCACGAGAAGTTTTGGCCACTTCGGCACGCTAGCACGCTCTACGGCTCGTAGGACGCCCGCATAGATGTAGC
>CAIKWU010000303.1 GCA_903831155.1 uncultured Planctomycetaceae bacterium
CCGAGGCGACGAGGTCGAGGCAGTCGTCCACCGTGTAGCTGCGGTCGCGGCCGTGCAGGAAGGTGTCGACCAGCCCGGCGTCGAACCGCAGGTCGGGGGCGAACGAGAGGTAGCTCCGCACCGGATGATCGGCCGGCAGAAGTGCGATCGCCTCCTTGACGGTGAACAGCGAGGCTTCGTCCTGCGACAGGCCGATCTCGCGGAAGATCGCCTGCATCATCTCGACGCCGATCCGCCCGTAGCGGGCGTAGAGCATGATCGCGGCCACACCCTCGGGCCGCAGGCAGTGTGCGAGCGCCTGCATACCGGCTTCGGGCGAGGCCATGTGGTGGAGCACGCCCGTGGACACGATGAGGTCGAAGTCGCGGCCGAGCGTGCCGACATCCTCGATCGGCAGGAGGTGCAGATCGAGGTTCGCGAGACTGTATTTCCCTTTCAGGAAGCGGTGGTGGTCGAGCGACGGCTGGCTGACGTCGATCGCCACGACCCGCGCCGCGGGGTTGGTGGAGGCGAAGACCGCCGCCTGGTTGGTGCCGCAGCCGGCCACGAGGATGTCGAGGTCAGGCTTGTACGCATGGTCAGGCCAGAACATCCGGTGGGCATGGCTGGGGTCGAACCACTGCCAGCTGCCGGCGAGCCACGCGGGCAGATCGACGATCGGCTCAGGATAGACCCACTTCTGGTACTGGCCGGAAACGACGTCGGCGAGCGGGCTTGTGGTCATGCTGGCGTTCCGGGGCTGACGGGGCTTCAAGGGTAGTTCGCACGATACCGGTTTGAAACCGCAGCGCCCCGGACGGCTTGCGATGAACATCTCCGGCTCGTCGTAACCGTTCCGCGCTAGGCGTTGACCACGTTCTGCGGACGGCCGGCGGCGAACGCGGCGAGGTTGGCCGCGGCCACGTCGATCAGCCGCCGCCGCGCGTCGGGGGTGGCCCAGGCCACGTGCGGCGTGATCACGCAGTTCCTCGCAGCCAGCAGCGGATTCGACGCCGGGGGCGGCTCCACCGAGAGCACGTCGAGGGCCGCCCCCGCGATCCGCCCCTCGTTGAGCGCGGCCGCGAGCGCGGCCTCGTCGACGAGCGGGCCGCGGGCTGTGTTCACGAGAAACGCCGTCGGCTTCATGAGCCCCAGCCGGCGGGCATCGACGAGGCCCTTCGTCTCGGGCGTGAGCGGGCAGTGCAGGCTGACGACGTCGCTCTCGCGAAACAGCGTGTCGAGATCGACCCACCCCGGGTCGCCACCCGACTGCCGGCGGTGGTGGAGCACCCGCATCCCCATCGCCCTGGCCACGTGGGCCACGCCCCTCCCGATCCGGCCGTGGCCCACGATGCCGAGCGTGCGGCCGGCGAGTTCCACGAGGTCGCCGTCCCAGTAGCAGAAATCGGGGCCGGCGGCCCAGCGGCCCTCGTGCACGGTGCGGTCGTGATGGCCGACGCGGTTGGTGAGTTCGAGGACCAGCGCCCAGGTGGCCTGCACGACGTTGGGCGTGCTGTATTCGGGCACGTTGCAGACGGGAATGCCCCGCTCGCGGGCGGCCTCGCCGTCGACGATGTTGGTGCCCGTGGCGAGCACGCCCACGTACTTCAGCCGCGGCAGGGCGGCGATCTGCTCGCGTCCCACGATCGCCTTGTTCGTGAGGATCGCATCGGCGTCGGCGGCCCGCGCGGCCACCTCGGCGGATGGAGTGCGGTCGAACACCGTCAGCGACCCGAGCCGCTCGAGCGGCTCCCACGACAGGTCGCCGGGGTTCGTCGTCAGGCCGTCGAGTATCACGATCCGCATCGGTTCGTTCTCCAGGGGTTGCGGTTGTGTGTGCGTGTGCGTGGCGTGGCGGCCGGTCACTCGTCGCGGCGGCGAAAGCGGTCGATCGCCACCGCCGCCACGATGATCGCCCCCGTGACGATCTCCTGCACCCAGTTGGGCAGCTCGAGCTTCGTGCAGCCGTTGGCCACGGCCGTCATGATCAGGGCTCCGATGAGCGTGCCCGCCACCGAGCCGCGGCCGCCGGCGAGACTCGCCCCGCCAATCACGACCGCCGCGATGATGTCGAGTTCCATGCCGAGGGCCGTGGTCGGATCGCCGACGGTGAGGTAGGCGTATTGCAGCACGCCCGCCACCGCCGCGAGCGCCGACGCGATCGCATAGACGAGGATCTTCACGCGGTCCACCGCCACCCCGCAGAGCCGGGCTGTCGGCTCGCTCGACCCGGTGGCGAGGATGTGCCGGCCGAGCACAGTGGCCTGGAGCAGCACCGCCACCGCCACGGCGAGCAGGATCGTGAGCCACACCCCCGGCGGCACGAGCAGCCACCCACGGTCGGGCGGCAGCGACGTGAGCAGGTCGTTGAGCCAGGACGTGGGCGCCACCACCATCGTCTCGCCCGCGAGCCCCTTGGCGAGCCCGCGGAGCCCGCCCCACATCCCGAGCGTGACGATGAAGGGAGGCAGCCGCAGGCCGGCCACGAGCCCGCCGATCAGGCAGCCGACGACCGCACCGCAGGCGACCGTCGCCAGGGCCGCTGCGGCCGGCGACCAGCCGCGGGCGAGCAGCGACGCGAGCGTGACCGTGGCCAGCGCGATCTGGGAGCCCACCGAGAGGTCGATGCCGCCGCTCACGATCACGAGCGTCATCCCCAGCGCCGCCGTGGCCACGACCGCCGTCTGCAGGAGCATGATCTCGGCGTTCGCCCCGGTGGCGAACTGCGCGGGCCGCAGCGCCGCGAAGAGCAGCAGCACCGCTGCGAGGCCCGCGAGGGGGCCGAGTCTCGTGAGCCAGGTGGTCATCCGCGTGCGATCGCCTCCTGCATGACCGACCGCTCGTCGATCTCGCCCACCGGCCGGGCCGGGCCGAGCCGGCCCCGGCACATCACGGCCACCCGGTCGCACACGCCGAGGAGTTCGGGCAGGTGGCTGCTCACGAGCAGGATCGCCCGGCCGCGGGCGGCGAGGTCGTCGACCAGCGAATAGATCCGTGCCTTCGCCCCCACGTCGATTCCCCGGGTGGGCTCGTCGAGCAGGAGCACGTCGACGTCGTGGTACAGCAGCCTCGCCAGGGCCACCTTCTGCTGGTTCCCACCCGAGAGCGCGGCCACCGGCTGGGCGACGTCGCGGCAGCGGATCTGCATGGGGTCGATCCAGCGGCGGGCCGCCGCCGCCTGCCGCCCACTCAGCACGAGGCCCGCCGGCCCGAGGCCGCCGAGCCGCGAGAGCGTGAGGTTGTCGGCGATCGAGAGCTCCACGGCCAGCCCCTCGCCCTTGCGATCCTCGCTCACCATCCCCACGCCCTCCGCCCACCGCCGTGCGGGCGACGCCGGCCCCGCATGCGTTGCCACGCGAACCTCGCCGCGGCGCACCGGATCGAGGCCGAAGATCGCCCGCACCAGTTCCGTCCGCCCCGCGCCCACCAGGCCCGCGATCCCGAGCACCTCGCCGCGGCGGAGCATGAGCGACGCCGATTCGGGCAGGCGGCGGCCGGACAGGCCGGAGATCTCGAGCACGACCTCGCCGGGCGTCCGCGGCGACCGCGGGTAGAGGTCGGTGACCGGCCGGCCCACCATCCACTCCACGATCGTGGCGTCAGAAAGCGACGCGAGATCCCCGCCGCCGACCGTCGCCCCGTCGCGGAGCACCGTCACGCGGTCGGCGAACGCCCGCACCTCCTCGAGCACGTGCGAGATGAAGATCACCGCGCACCCGCGGTCGCGGAGCCGGCGGACGAGCGACTCGAGGTGCCGCACGTCGTCGCGGCCGAGGCTGCTCGTGGGCTCGTCGAGCACGAGCACGCGACAGCCCAGGGCGACCGCGCGGGCGATCTCCACCACCTGGCGGTCGGCGATCGAGAGCGTGCTCACGAGCCGCTGCGGGGCGATGTCGGGCCGACCGAGCTCGGCGAGGGCGGCGCGGGCCGTGGCCCGCATCGCGGCACGGTCGAGGAATCCGACCCGCGAGGGCTCCACCCCGAGCACGACGTTCTCGGCCACGGTGAGATGCGGTGCGAGGGCGAGTTCCTGGTGGATCATCGCCACGCCGGCGGTCCGTGCGTCGCGGGGCGATCTCGGCGCGTAGGGCCGGCCGTCGAGCAGCATCCCGCCGGCGTCGGGCCGCACGGCCCCGGCGAGCACCTTCATGAGCGTGCTCTTGCCCGCTCCGTTCTCCCCCACCACCGCGAGCACCTCGCCGGCCGCCACGCGGAGATCGACCCCGGCGAGCGCGGCGGTGGCGCCGAACGACTTGCGCACGCCCCGCATCGCGAGGCGATCCGGCGGTGGAGCGGGAGGCGTCAGGGGAGTTGGAGGATCTTCTGGATGTCGGGGCTGTCGACGTTGTCGCGGGTGACCACCGCGGCGCCGGTGTCGATCACCGGCTCGACCGCCTCGCCGCGGAGATGCTTCACGGCCGCGGTCACCGCCTGCCGGCCCATCGTGCGGGGATCCTGCGCGACGAGCGCGTCGATCTCGCCCTTGCGGAGGGCCTCGATCAGGGCCGGCGACGTGTCGAACCCGACGAACTTCACCTTCCCGGCGAGGTTGTGCTGCCGCAGGGCCAGGAGCATCCCGAAGGTGGACGACTCGTTGGGGCAGAAGATGCCGTCGGCCTTCTTGAGCGTGTCGAGCATGTTGAGGGCGGCCGTCTTGGCCTCGCCAGCCGTGGCACCCGAATAGCGGTTGTCGGAGATCACCTCGATTCCGGGGCGGGTCGCGACCCCCGCAGAGAAGCCGGCCTCGCGGTCGTCCGTGCTCGCGGAGCCCACCTGGTAGCGGAGCAGCACCACCCTCCCCTTCCCGTCGAGCAGGTCGGCGAGCCGGGCCCCGCCGAGTTCGCCGCCGCGGCGGTTGTCGGTGGCCACGAGACTCACGAAATCCTTCCCCGCCTCCCCCTGGAGCGCCGAGTCGAAGATCACGACGGGGATCTTCCGCTGCCCCGCCATCGCAACGGGCCGCCGGAGGGCGGCGGCATCGAGCGGTGCCAGTGCGATCGCCGACACTCCCTCGGTGACGAACTGCTCAACGATCGCGATCTGCTGACCGCGGTCGTTCTCCTTGAGCGGCCCCTTCCAGACGAGATCGACGTCGAGTTCCGCGGCCGCCTCGCGGGCCCCGGCCTCGACCGTCTTCCAGAACACGTGGCTCGTGCCCTTGGGAATCATCGCGATCCGCGGCTTCGCGGCCTCGGCGGTCGGACCGCCGGCCACCGCGGCGAGGATCAGCAGGGCGAGCAGGCGGCGCATGGCGTTTCCCCCGACAGGCAGGCACGGTCCCGGACTGCGGAGCGAGGATACGCCGCGGTGCACGACGAAGGCAATCGCCGCCGCCGTCGGAGGCGAGCCACGCGGTCGTCGTTCCGAAGAAGGCTTGATCAGGAGCCGAACCACGCCGGCCCCCGCGCCGCGCGTGATCGCATTGGCGAGGCCCAGAGTCGCCAGCCGACGGCAGCCACCAGCAGCCCGTTCAGCATCGCCCACGCGGCCGGTTCAGGCACCGCGGCGACGGCCCCCAATGCGGCCGGAGAGACATACGGCCCTTCGTCGTAGAGGCCGGCCGACACGAAGTCCGAGGCGTCGAGGATGTCCACGAGGCCGTCGTAGTTGAAGTCGCCCTGCAGCCACGTCGCCGACACCGGCTGGTCGTAGCCGCCGCCGGCGAGGAAGTTGCCTGCATCGAGAAGATCGACGATGCCGTCGACGTTGGTGTCACCGGGGGCCGCGTACGTGAAGAGGATCGCACCCGAGCCCACGTCGAGCCAGCCGACGGCCCGCGGCCTGCCCGCCGCCACGTCGGCCGCCACCGCGGCCGAGGTCACCCCGCTCGTCCCGTTCCAGTCGCCGCCGTTGAAGCCCGCGAGGAGGAGCGAACGCACGTCGGACTCCGCCAATCCGGCGAGCACCGTCATGCTTCCCGTGTCCACGTCGACGAGCCCGCTGCCCGACGGCACGAGCGATCCCACCGCGACGTCGTGGTCACCGGACACCGTGAGCCTGCCGCCCGTGACCGACGTGATCGAGGATCCGGCGCCGGCGAGCGTCACCGTGCCGGAGGCGAGCGTGCCGATCGTCGCCACGCCGCCGACCGCGACGCGGCCACCCGTCATGGCGGTGATGTCGGCGCCGCCGGAGATGCTCGTCGTGCCGCCCGAGATGGTGCCGCTCGACAGCCGCCCTGCCGTCACGCTGCCGCCGCTGATCCGCGCCGTGAGCCCGCCGGCAACGGCCACCGAACCCGACACCACGCCCCCCGTGATCACCGCATCGCTGCCGAACCGCGTGGAGCCCGCACCGGCCAGCGACGCCAGCGTGATCGTGCCGCTGGTGGCCGTGAAGTGCACCGCCGCCACCGCGGCATTGGCGTTGGTGACCGACGCGAGCACGAGGCCGGTGCCGCTGACGGTGGCGGTGCCGGAGGCAGCCACCGCGAGCGTGGCGGCCGGGTTGTAGTTCACCGCGGCGAGCGTGCCCGCCTCGACGGTGATCGACGACGTGGCCGCGAGCGAACCCGCGACCGCCGTGAGCTCGCCCTCGTGCACCCACGTGCCTCCCGTGTAGGTGTTGGAGCCCGACAACTCCGCCCGCCGCCCCGTCAGCGCGATGCCGCCGGAGCCCGAGATGCTGCCCGTGAACCGGGCGGTGCCGCTGCCGTCGATCTCGAGCAGGAAGCCGGCCGTGCCCGTGTTCACCGCGGCCACCGTCACGCCCCCGGAGCCGACGTTCCAGTACTGGTCGTCGCCGAGCGCGATCGCCGCCGTGAACGTCTGCCGCGAGGTGTCGTAGTTGGTCAGGCCGCCGCGGCCGATCGTGAGCGTGCTCGGTCCCGAGAACGTGAAGCCGAGCGTGCCGCTGCCGGTGGACTTGAAATACAGCCCGCGGAGATTGGCGTTGGTGTCCACCGTGACGGCCCGTCCACCCCCCGCCGACGTGCCACTGAAGAGCACGTATTTGTCGGACGGCGCGGAAAAGGGAGGCGAGATGCCCCAGGCGGCGCGGTTGCCGATCGCGGTGCTGCTGCTTCCCACCCAGGTGTTCGTGGGCGTGCCGACGATCTTCAGCGCGTAGCCGTCGGAGGTGGTGAGGCGGTTCACCGCGGCCATCACGCTGGAGTTGCCGAGGAAGTTGAACACGTTGATCGACGTGAAGTCGGTGGCGGCGTTGTTGCCGATGATCGTGAGTTCCGGCGCGCCGTCCGGGTTCGTCCAGGGGATGAAGTCGGGGCTGCCAGAGTCGCCCGTCTGCAGGGCGACGCCGGTGCCCGGTGAGATCGTCGACGAGATGTAGATGTTGCTCCCCGAGGCAACCGTGCCGTTCACGCTCGCCGAACCGATCCGTGGGCTCTGCGTGCCGTCGGGCCCGCGACCATAGACGAGCAGCGGCTGGCCGTTGTAGGTGCTGTTGGTCGTGGACGACGAGTTGGCGTCGAGTACGCCGTACCGCGGCAAGCCGTATGCCGACGGGAGCGAGGCCGTGAGCGTGCCGATCGAGACGTCGGCGGGCGTCGTGCCGCCGTTGACGAAGCCGTAGCCCGTCTGGGTCACCGACGCCTGCGTCCCGGTGACGAGCTGCCCCCCTGCGGAGAGC
>CAIKWU010000304.1 GCA_903831155.1 uncultured Planctomycetaceae bacterium
GGATCATCAGCGGCTCAGCGAACCGCTTCCTGCAGCATCCGGGAGTTGGGGATCGAGTGCCGCGACACGACGCCGCTGGAGCGGGTCTCGATGATCGTGGCCACCGGGCCCACCTCGCGAACCGTGCCCTCGAAGCCAGCCACGCTCACCGTGTCTCCCGCCTGGAGACGCTGGCGGACGTAGTAGCCCGAGAGGATGCCCGCCATCACGTCCCGGCCGCCGAGACCGAACGCGAGGGCGAAGCCGGCCGCCAGTCCGGCGGAGCCGATCAGGATCAGCTTCTCGAGGAGCGCGAACTGGATGCCGAGCTGGTTGAAGGCCGCGATGAAAGTCAGGATCGAGAGCACCCAGTAGCAGCCGCCGGCGAGATACTCGGCGTAGGTCAGGCCCACGCGGTCGGCGCTGGTCGCCACCACGCCGCGGACGAAGGTCGCCGCGAGCAGGCCCACCACCACCACCACCGTCGCCACGAGCACCTTCGGGATGTAGTTCACCACCTCCTTCATCGCGAGCGACACGCTCTCGAGGCCGAGGATGCTGAACGCCGCCATCACGAACACGCTCATCAACAGCCAGAACGTGAGACCGCCGACGATCGCTGGAACCGGCCGGCGGATGCCGACATCGTGCATGCTCTGGGCGAGGCCGCTCTTCTCGGCCGCGGTCTGCAGGCCGATCTTCTCGCTGATCACGGCGATCAGGCCGCCGATCCAGCGGGCGAGCACGTAGCCCACCACGAGCACCGCCACCATCGCCACCAGCTTGGGGGCGATCATGATCACCTGCGTCCAGGCCTGCGTGAAGCTGTCCACCAGCGCCTGCCGCGACACGTTCACCGTCTCGCGGGCGGTTTCCGCCGCCGTCTGCCCGAGCATCACCATATCGGTCATCGCATCGCCCTCCGTTGCCGCGGCGTCCCTCGTGGACCTCCGCGACGACCCCTGCGGGAATTGGTTCGTTGGCCCGCAACCCAACTCGTCGCGCCGGCAGCCGTGCCGGCGTGTGTTTTGTGTCACCGCGCCTCGCCGCGCGTCTCCCCCTGCTCCAGACCCTTCGGCCACGCCCCCGTCACCGTGTATTGCACCGCCGCCAGCAGGGCCGCCGCCATGTGGACCACCGCCCATCCCGTCGCGCCCAGGGCGAACTCGACCACGTGCACGGCGAGAAGCCGCGGATTGAGTTTCCGCCGCACCCCCGCCGTGAACGACCGCTGCGTCGGCACGGGCGGAACCGCCACGTCGGCCAGCCGGTCGAGCACATCCATCCGTCGCGACTCCGCCGTCGTGAGGCCCCCGCGAGCCCCCGGCATCGGCTCGATGCCGCCGCCGTTCCCGCGTCGGAAAGTGAGTTGCCGCCCGGGCCCGACGCGTCACAGATTTTTTCGACAACCGCTCTTTCCGGGGAAATACCCGGAAAAACCCTCTTCGAGGCCGTCAGTCACCGAGCATTTTGCCCGCCTTGGCGGCGAGCCTCTCCCGAATCCGGCTGATCCGCATCCGCAACGCCCCCGACGTCGACCCGAACATCTCGGCGAGCTCGTCATAGTCGTGATTCTCAGCGAACCGCATCAACACGAGGGCGCGGTCCTCCTCGTCGAGCTGCTCGAGGACCTTCCGGGCATCGTGAGCCGCATCCACGGCGGTCTCCGGGGACGCCTGCGGATCGGCATGCGTCTCGACGATGCCGAACTCCCCACCCGACTCCGGCGATTCCCGCCGGCGGCGTCGCGACCGCGAACGGCGGAGCATCAGGCAGGTTCGGATCGCCACCCCATGGAGCCACGTCGAATAGCGGCTGCGGCCGGCGAACTTGCCCCGCTCGAAGAACAGCCGCACGAACACCTCCTGGGCGGCGTCCTCAGCGTCGTGCTCCGTGCCCATCAGCCGCCAGCAGACCCGCCAGACCCGCTCGCGGTAGCGGTCCATCAGCGCCGTGAAGGCCACGCCGTCGGAGCCCTCCCGCGCAGCCTGAGACGCCAACTCCTCGTCGGAGAGCGAAGCCGGATCAGGGTGGCGTGCGTGCTGATCCATGGGGCGTGAAACTCGCAGACGGGGCACGGCCGTGCCCCCGGCGGACACAGGATATCCCCGAATCGTCAGCCCAGGGGCCTCCGGCAATCGTTGCGACCCGCGTGCGCCGCACCGTCAGCCCCGGAAGCCGGACACGTGCTAGAGTTTCGGGAAGGGGCAGCCGTGAGCGAGGAACCGTCCGACACCGCCGACGCGACGACCACGGGGATCCGCCCCCAGGGGGAACTCGCTCGCACCACGTCGGGCGAGCGGCAGCCGCGGGCCGCACTTTCGGTCGCCGCCAACCTTTCGGGAGGCGAGTCGCTGCTCTGGATCGGGATGCCCTCGGAACGCGTGGTCGGAGGCTACTGGGCGTTCGCCGCCGGCTGCATGATCGCGCTCACACCGTTCCTCTACCTCGCCATCGAGCATGGCGGGGGGCCTTGGGCGGTCGCGGGCATCACCCTCGCGATGGCGGTCTCGACCGTCTGGGCCGCCTGGAAGCAGGCGCTCGTGCGGCACACGACCTACGAGCTGACGACGGAGCGGCTCCGGGTCACGCACGGAATCTTCTCGCTTGAAGTCGACGACATCGAGCTCTATCGCATCAAGGACATCCACGTGCGGCAGCCGCTGCTGCAGCGGGTGTTCGGCCTCGGCTCGATCGTGATCTGGTCGAGCGACGTGACGCTCCCCCGCTGCCGCATCCACGCCCAGCCGATCGGCGTGGTCCGTGAACTTCGCGAGCAGATCCGGCTGCTCTCGGAGGAACTCCGAGATCGAAAGGTCGTCCGCAACGCGACCTGACGCCGGCCCATACGAGGCGCGGTGATCAACCAAGTGCCGCGGCGGCGCGGGCAATCGCAGCATCAACGGCCGCGGCGGCGTCAGCCTCCGCGACGATCCGCACGATCGGCTCCGTGTTGCTGGCCCGCACCAGCAGCCAACCGCCGGGCCAGTCGAGCCTCAGTCCGTCCAGTCGGCTCGCCGCCGCCTCGGGAAACGCCGCCTCGATCCGGGCGAGACCTGCCGCCAACCCGGGCCCGCGCAGCTCCGGCGAGAGTTGGACCTTCGTCTTCCTCATCACCATCTGCGGCAGCGCGGTGGCGAGCGATTCCACGCTCGCTCCCTCGGTGGCGAGCCGCTGCAGCACCAGGGCCATCGCGATGAAGCTGTCGCGGACGAGCACAACCCGTGGGTCGATCACACCGCCATTGCCCTCGCCGCCGATCACAGCCCCACAGGCGAGCATCTCATCGACGACGTTGGCTTCGCCCACCTTCGAGAGGTGGCACGACACGCCGTGCCGCCGCGCGATCGCAGCCGTCATGCCGCTCGTGGAGCAGTTCACGACCACCGGCCCGGGGGTCTTCGCGAGCACCGGCTCGACGGCGAGCGCGAGGGTCGCCTCCTCGCCGATGTAGTGCCCGGCTGCCGTGGCGATCGCCAGCCGGTCGGCGTCGGGATCTTGAAAGAAGCCGACGTCGGCACCGCACGCGGCGATCCGCGGCAGCAGGCCCGCCAGGTTCTCGGCCGTGGGCTCGGGCTCGTGCTCGAAGAGGCCATCGGGCGTGCCCCCCTCGATGACGACTTCGCAGCCAAGGTGTTCGAGCAGCGGGCGGGCGACGCGACTGCCTGCCCCGTGACCGGAGTCGAGCCAGACCTTGGGGCGACGGCGGCGAATCGCCTCGACATCGACACACGCCGCGACAAGGCCCACGTGCGTGGCCGAGCCGTCGTGGTCGAGCACGCGGCCCCGGCTCCCATCAGCCGGCGCCGCAGGCATCCCCACACCGAGCGACTCGTAGCCACGAAGCACCTCGCGGCCCGCGTCGGCCGTGAGGACGCGGCCCGCCTTCGAGAAGAGCTTGAGGCCGTTGTAGCGGGCGGGGTTGTGGCTCGCGGAAATCTGCACGCCGCCAGCCGCGCCGCGATCTCGGACCACGACGCCGATCGTGGGCGTGGCGGCGACGCCGCAGTCGATCACCTCGCGGCCGAGCGCGGTGAGGTGGTCGGCGATCGCAGCGGCGAGCATCGGCCCGCTCTGCCGACCGTCGCGACCAATCACCACGGGGCCAGGCGGCAATGTGGCGGCGAACGCGTGGACGTAGCGGACGGCGACCTCCGGCGTGAGCGTCGCGCCCACCACGCCGCGCAGGCCGGAAACACTCACGATCAACGGTTCGTCGGGGGAGGCTTCGTGGCTCATGGGGGTGGCAGTATAAAAGCCGGCTCACCGATCCGCCGCCTCGAAGATTTCCCCGCCCGGAGAATCGCCATGGCCAGCCCCTCGCCCGCCGACGTCGCCCGCCTGCTCGACTCGATCGCCGCAGCCCGCGCCGCCGGCACGATCACCGAGCATTCCGCCGCCACGATGCGCGACTGGCTCACGCAGCCGCGCTTCGGCGAGTTTGCCGGCGAGCTCGCGGCGAGACTCGAGAAGGGGCTCTGGAAGGAGCTCGACGACGCCTTCTGGACCGTGATTCCCTTCGGCACCGGCGGCCGTCGCGGCACGATGTATCCCGTCGGCTCCAACGCCATCAATGACCGCACAATCGGCGAGAGCGCGCAGGGCCTCGCCGACTATGTGCGGAGCACGCTCGCCGCCGGTCAGACGCCCACCTGCGCCATCGCCCACGACACCCGCCACCGCTCCGACCATTTCGCGAAGCTCTGCACCGAGGTGCTCCTGGCCGCGGGATTCAAGGTGTTCTTCCTGCGGGGTGTGCGGAGCACACCAGAGCTCTCGTTCGCGGTTCGTTACACGAACAGCAACTGCGGGATCATGGTGACGGCGAGCCACAACCCGCCCACCGACAACGCAGTGAAGGTCTACTGGGCCGGCGGCGTGCAGGTGCTCCCGCCGCACGACAAGGGGATCATCGACCGCGTGATGAAGGTGGACGCGGTCGAGCGGCAGCCGTTCGACGAGGGCGTGGCCCAGGGCCGCGTCGTGTTCGTCGAGGAGGAGGTCGATCCGGCATTCGTGAAGGCGGTGCTGCTGCAGTCGGCCCCCGGGCCGCGCGACATCTCGATCCTCTACACGCCGCTCCACGGCGTCGGCGCCACGGCGGTGGTGCCAGTGCTTCGCGGCGCGGGCTTCGCGCGGCTGCGGCTCTACGGTCCGCACGAGAAGCCCGATGGTGACTTTCCCAACGTGCCCGGCCACGTGGCGAACCCCGAGAACCCGGCGGTGCTCACGGCGCCGATCGAGGAGGCGAAGGCCAAGGGCGACGATCTCGTGCTCGCGAGCGACCCCGACTGCGACCGTCTCGGCGCGGCCGCGCCGCTCACGCTCGTTCCCGGCGCCGCCTGGGCCACGTTCACCGGCAACCAGCTCTGCGCCCTGCTCTGCGAGCAGGCAATCCACGGGCGGAAGGTGCGGGGCGAATCCCGCCCCGGCGACTACGTGGTCACCACGATCGTGACGAGCGGGCTCGTGCGGCGGATCGCGGAATCGCACGGCCTTACGGTCGACGACACGCAGCTCGTGGGCTTCAAGTGGATCTGCTCCGCGGTCGACACGCACGGGCCGGAGCGGTTCGTGTTCGGCACGGAGGAGTCGCACGGCTACGTCGCGGGCACGCACGTCCGCGACAAGGACGCCGCGGTGGCGGCCCTGCTCATGGCCGAGCAGACGGCATCCCTCAAGGCGGCGGGCCGCACGCCACACGAACTGCTCGACGAGCTCTTCGTGAAGCACGGCTGCCACGTGGAGCGCACCATCAACGTGATGCTGCCGGGCGCCACGGGCATGAGCCGCATGAAGGAGATCATGGCCGCCCTGCGGGCCACGCCGCCGAAGTCGTTCGGTGGGCTCGACGTGGTTCGCACCCGCGACCAGGCGAGCCTCCAGACCTGGACGCCCGGCGGCAGCCCGACGGCCTATGCGGGCGTGAAGAGCGACGTGGTGATGTTCGACTTGGCTGGCGCCGGCGATGGCGTGCTGATGCCAGACGGCCGATTCCCGCCCCTCGGCAACGCCGTCGCCGCGCGGCCTTCCGGTACCGAACCGAAGATCAAGTTCTATCTGTTCGCCGTCGCACCGCCGGCATCGGCGGCCGAGCTTACGGCCACGAAGGTGAGGCTGGTGGCGAAGCTCGACGCCGTCGAGAAGGACCTCCGGGCGCTCGTGGGCGTGTGAGGTGCGAGCTCTGACGGTGGCTCGAGGCTGCCCACGCCCCGTCGCCGGACGTTCGCGTCGGGCATCCTGCCCGACGCTCCCTGCATGTCCGCTGCGCTTCGCCATCCTGGGTTCGCTTCCTCCCAGAGCCCGGCTCGCGGGGCATGGGCAGCCCCTCGCTGAGTGCGTCCCGTTGGAAAGCGACGACAGTTGAGGCCGTGGGGCTTCCGGTTGTGACGCGGTCGCTCGCCCGCTACCCTCCCCCGCCCTGCCGCCGCCGGCGACGGGCATCGAGGATGCGCCCTTGGCACCGCCGCGCTACCGTCTCATGACCAGCATCTGGACTGCGGTCGCCGCGGTGCTGATGGGCGGAGCCCTGGCTGCGTCGGA
>CAIKWU010000305.1 GCA_903831155.1 uncultured Planctomycetaceae bacterium
CGACCGGTTGGCGTCGTGGCACCCGACGTGCCGCGCTCACGTTGGTGGCCGGCTGGCCCAGGTCGATGACTCACTGAGGAACCTATGCCAAGCCGCATCCCAAGTCACAAGCCGCCGCGACTGCCGAGCGCCCGCCGTCGTGATGACAGCAACCGCCCGAGCGCTACCGAGCGTGGCTACTGCACCAAGGCCCACCGAGCGTGGCGTCGTGCGGTGCTCACCCGTGACGCGTGGCAGTGCCGAGCCTGCGGCCGTGTGTGTGCGAACAAGCGTGAGGCCCAGGCCGATCACATCGTGCCGATTGCCCAGGGTGGTGATCGGTATGACGTTGCCAACGGCCAGTGTCTGTGCATTGCCTGCCATGGTCGCAAGACGCGAGGCGAGCAGATGCAGACGACGAGAGGCGAAGCGAAGCCGACAACGACCGCAGAGCCACGGGCGGAGGTCTGGCCTGAGTACCGCTAATCACACACCCCCCCCCATGGGGTGGGTCTAATCACTGTGCCTACCTGACTGAAACCCCATGGTTTCCTCACTCACACTCGGTCGGTACGCGCCCTAATCGAGATTGCCCCCTGCCTGAGATCGAGCACTGAGAGCCACCACGATGCCCCGTAAGCCAGGAACAAGCCGAGCCAAGCACACCGACGCCCCGGTGCCGATGCCGGTTCACGGCGTTGGTGGCGACGGCCCGACTCCGGTCGTGCTCACGGGCGAGCGGCTGAAGTTATGGACGGACGTGCGGAACCGGTTCGACCTGGAGCCGGCCAGCGAGAACATCCTCCGCAATGCCGTTGAGGCTCTAGAGCGTGCCGCTCAAGCCGCTGAGCAAGTGACGGCCGAGGGTGTGACGTTTCGTGACCGGTTCGGTGCCGTTCGTGCTCACCCGGCGGTTGCCATCGAGCGAGACTTTCGCGGGCTCGCGGCTCGCCAGTTGGAAAAACTCGCGGGTCGCATGGAGGGCCAGGGCTAATGCCACGAGCACCGGCGAAGATCCGCAAGCGTTACATCGAGGGCCAGACCGAGGTGCTCGATTTTGAGATCGAGGAGACGTTGCTGCGCGGGTGCTATGAAGTGTTCGGGCCACCGTCGATGTTTCAGACGGTGCCGTGTTGGCGTCGTGCCTGGGATCGGTGGCGGGATATCGTGCTGCCGAAGTGCATCGAGCACCGCCCGGGCACAAGGCCGTTTGCGATGTATGCCATCGGTGAGATTGCTCCGCGCGAGTTACAGATGCCGCTCCCTAGCGTGGGCTGTTTCTGGACGCTGACGCTGACGGTCGGCAAGGCCAGCGTGACGCACTACCTAAACGCGAGAGAGCCATACATCGAAAACCAGTGCGATCACCTGTACCGCCTGGGTGTCATCGACGCCGAGGAGCGGAAGCGCTCCCGCAAGTGGCAGCGGCAGATCGAGGAGCACGGCTACAAGGCCGACACGTACCCGCTGGAAGCAAGTCTGTACGAATAGCACCGATATACCCGCGAGCAACTGCGGCACTTGCTCTGGGTGACAACCGACGCCGCACGGAGGATTGATGTATGCCAAAGACAATGAAGCAACCCGAAGCCCAGCCCGCACCGGTGACGTTTGAAGAGATCGCACTGAAGCGAATCCGCGAGCGGCTCACGGCCTACCGTGAACTCGTTCGGCGGCACGCCGCTGGTGAGACGATGACTGTGGGCGACATGGAGCGGGTGCTTGAGTTGCTGGAGCAGCTGGGCCTCCCGCAGTACGCGCACGACCGCGACATTCAAGCCGTGGCACGGTTCAAGCTCGCCACCGACAAGTTCCAGGCCGCGATTGATGCACAGCCGGCGCATGCCGTTCGTGCGAGCGAGTTGACTGCCGAGGTCGACGCGCTGCACGGCAAACTGAAGGCACTCCGCGAGGAACTGCACTTCCACAACGCGAAGGCGAACAAGCCGACGGCCTACGGCCAGACGCTGGCGACGATGCAGCACGAGTATCCGCACGTGCTCGCGGACATCGACGTGGCCGTGCGGCTCCGCATCGAGGAACTGGATAGCAGGAAGCGAACCACCGTTGGAGGTGCCGTATGAAAATCGAGCGAGCCGCGATGACTGCCACGGCCGAGGACATCGCCGTGAAACTCCGAAACGCTCCCGCCTGGGTGCGGTCTGCGGCCAACGTCAGCGGCCGTGCCGTCAGCCCGAGCAAGCCCGCTGCGAAAGCCGTCAGCAAGCCGACGGTGCCGATGCCAGCCGCGAAGCCGAGTGCCAGGGTGAAAGCCCCGGTGATCGGCTGGCTGGCCGGCACGTGTTGCCCCGGCGTGTCGCGGCCGTGCCTGTCGTCGAAAGATACCGAATCGCTCCCTGAGCAGTTCACGCCGCGAGCGTGGGAGATGATGCTCGCGCAGGTACGGCACGTGAAGGGCGACGGCGTGCCGCTCACGTTCGGCCACGACGGCCCGGTGATTGCCCGGTCTGGGGATCTCGACCTGACGTTCTCCGTCGACCCTTTGACGGGGCTGGAGTTTGAAGCCCGCCTGCGAGATACGCCGGTCGGGCGCAAGGTGCTCGACGCGGTCGGTGCGTCTGGCCTGGGTGTGAGCATTGGCTACCGCAAGGCCAGCCAGTGGATCGTGGAGCGTGACGGCATCGGCCGGGTCCGCATCATCGACGATGCGGTTCTCGATCACATCGCCTTGATCGTGGAGACGGGCACCAACCGCAGAGCGGCCTACTCTGCCGCGCGGGCCTACGGCCGGAGAAGCACGGGTGTCGGCTGCCCGCGTGATGCGAAAGCCTCGGTACGGGCGTGGGCTTTTCGTGTTGTTCGTGAGCAGGCCGGGTGCTCTCGGTGATGGCTCCGATGAACCCAAGGCTGTTGCGGCCACGAACGCGAGCCGGCGATCCCTACTTCGCCAGCGTGCGGCTACTGCTGCACTTCAACGGCACGGCCGTGGACTCGTCACGGTACGGCGTGACGTTTAGCTCGGTGCCTGGATCGTTCACTGGCACCGCGAGGTTTGGCACTGCGGCCTACAGCGTGGATGACGGCGAAGGGTTGGCATCCTCGGCACAGTCGATACCAGACATCAGCACTGGCGACTACACCGTCGAGGCGTGGGTGTACCGTCCATCCGCAAGTGATCTTTACGCCAACGTCGTCTGCTTATCGGCTGCGGAGAGCCTCGACTCGTTCACTGGCGGGTTCAATCTCTACATCGACCAAGACGGCACAGTGAACGCCAACAACGGGTTGGCGGGATCGTTGTCTGGTGGCACCGTACCCGTGGGCGTGTGGCGTCACGTGGCAGCCGTGATGAGCGGCGGCACGTCCACGCTCTACGTGAACGGCTTATCTGTGGCGACTGACTCGCAGCCGCCGGAGCCGGGGCCGTACTTCGTGGCCGTGGGGTACGTGCCGACGGCAGGCTTCGCATCCGACCTTGTGGTGGATGAACTGCGAATCACGGTTGGCGTGGCGCGGTACGTGGCAGCGTTCACGCCACCGACTGCGGAGTTCCCGAGTCGATGAGTACCGCAGTCGC
>CAIKWU010000306.1 GCA_903831155.1 uncultured Planctomycetaceae bacterium
CCTCCCCGGCGCTCCCGAGGGCATGAAGAAGGAGGATCCCACGATCGCCACGCTCCTGCGGGCGAAGGGCTACATGACCGGCCAGTTCGGCAAGAACCATCTCGGTGACCGCGATGACATGCTGCCGACGAACCATGGGTTCGACGAGTTCTACGGTAACCTCTACCACCTCAACGCCGAGGAGGAGCCCGAGCATCCCGACTACCCGAAGAACCCCGAGTTCAAGAAGACGTTCGGCCCCCGGGGCGTGATCCACTCCTTCGCCGACGGCCGGATCACCGACACCGGCCCGCTCACGAAGAAGCGGATGGAGACGATCGACGAGGAGGTGAACGCCAAGACGTTCGCCTTCATGGAAAAGGCCAAGCAGGCCGACAAGCCGTTTTTCATCTGGTGGAACTCCACCAAGATGCACATCTTCACGCACCTGAAAGAAGGCGTGGCCGGCAAGACGGGCCTGGGCATCTATGCCGATGGCATGGTCGAGCACGATCGCCAGGTGGGCGAGGTGCTCGCGAAGCTCGAAGAGCTCGGCCTCGCGGAGAACACGATCGTGATGTACTCCACCGACAACGGCGCCGAGGCCTTCACCTGGCCCGACGGCGGCACGACGATGTTCCGCGGCGAGAAGAACACGCAGTGGGAGGGGGGCTATCGCGTGCCCTGTGCGATCCGCTGGCCGGGCACGATCAAGCCGGGCACGGTCGTCAACGACATCGGCGCCCACGAGGACATGCTGACCACCCTCTGCGCCGCCGCCGGCGACGCGACGGCCAAGCAGGATCTCAAGAAGGGCCGCCAGATCGGCGACCGCTCCTACAAGGTGCACCTCGACGGCTACGACCTCGGCCCGGCGCTTCGCGGGCAGGCCGAGTGGCCCCGCAAGGACTTCATCTACTGGACCGACGACGGCAGCGTGGCAGCCCTCCGCTACGGGAACTGGAAGGCCACCTTCCTCAAGCAGCCCGCTCACGGCATGCACGTGTGGCTGCAGCCGTTCGAGGAACTGAGGGCCCCGACGCTCGTGAACCTGCGGATGGATCCCTTCGAACTCGCGCAGGACATCGGCATGGACTACCAGCGGTGGTATCTCGAGCACATGTTCATGATCGCCCCGGCGGCGGCCCACGTGGGGGAGTGGCTGCAGAGCTTCAAGGAGTTTCCACCCCGGCAGAAGCCCGGGAGCTTCAACCTCAACCGCGTGATGGAGGCGGTCACCGCCCAGGCGGGAAGCCGCTGAACCACGTCCCACCGCGGCATGGCGGTCGACCGGATCACGCCCGGGCGTGGCGGAGCGTCTCGGACGGTGATTCGCCGAAGTGCCGGCGGTACCGCGACGCGAACCGCCCGAGTTCCCAGATGCCGTGCCGCGTGAGGACGTCGGCGACCATGTCGGCATGCGCGGCACCGTCCCGCAGGCTGCGTCGGACGGCGTGGAGCTCGCGGAGCATCAGGTAGCGCTTCGGAGGCACGCCGAACGACTCCTGGAATGTCCGCAGGAGCGTCCGACCGTTGACGCCGACGTGACGGGCGAGTTCCGCGGCGGTTGGAACCGTTGCCGAGTCATCGAGCAGGTTCATCGAGCGGCGGACGATGTCGCCACGGTCGAGCCTGGGGCGGCCGATAGTGCCTTTGGGCAGCGGCGACGTCGGCAGGCAGGCGCGGGCCGCGGCCACCAGCGCGCGGCCTGCGGCGGCATGGGCCGCAGTGCCCGCGGGCCTGTCCAGAAGCGACCCGACGACCTCACCCACCATCTGCTTCAGCCGCGGCAGGCTGCACGGGGGGCAGGCGATCCTGGTGCTCGCGGACTCCGCCGCGGATGCCGGCGCCGCATCGACCGGCAGGGCGATCGAGCACCACGTATGGGACCGTTTGTGGACGCGAATGCGGAAGTCGGCGCCGCGGGGGATGGAGAACAGCGAATCGTCGTCGAGCGGCTCCCCGTTGACCACGTGTTCGGTCGTGCGGGTGAGCGGGATGAACAGCAGCTGGCCGTCGTGGGTATTGCCGCCGTAGCAGAGGTTGCCACCCCCTTCAGACGCGACCTGAAGCACGACGCCGCCGAGATCGACGATACCGAGCGTCCAGCTGCCCGTGTCGACGGAGTCGCAGGCGAGCCTCAGGCTCGCGCCGCTCACCGCATCCCCCCAGGCGTCGAAATCGTCGAAGACCAGCATGAGCCTCAGAATACCGGGACCGGCGGATCCCGCCGAAGGCCGCAGCCTCCGGTCACTTGTGGCGGATTATGCACAGCCGCGGTCGACGGCACACACCGGTTGAAGGAATCGTTCGCCTCGAAGCCGGTGCCGTGCCGCATCGACGAGCTGCACTCCCACCCGCTGGGGAACAGCCACCCGAACGACTCGCCCACGACGCGCGTCGACTTGTTCGAGGGGCCACAGACGGGCGTGTAGCCCTGCAGCACGGCCGGCCCCCGCGCCTCGTCGAGGCGCGTTCATGAGCCGGCCCGCCGATTGCCTGCCGGCGGCCGGTCGAAGTGCCACGTGAAGCCGACACCGATCCAGTAACTCTCCACGCTCACGTAGGTGGCACTCCCGAGGCTGTCGCCCGCCGGAAACATCCCGCCCGCGAACGCGTCGAAATCCAGCCCGCGCATCAGCAGATCGCTGACCCCGATGCCGGCCGCCATCCGGTGCTCGTTGATGATCGCGAACTGCGACTGCAGGTACTTCACCGCGGGGATGCCGCCGGGCACGTCGATCGGGCCGATCCGTGTGCCGACGGCATCGTTGATCGGATTCTGGGCGAGGGCGTACCCGAGCCGGAGCTTCACGCGGTCGGTGGCCTTGTACTGCGTGCCGAGTTGCATCACCCACTGGCCGCGGTAGAGGCTCTTGAAGAGGGCCGCGCTCCGCCAGTCGAGAAAGAGGGCATCGGCCGCCAGCAGGAGACGCCCATCCATGAGCGACTCGTTGGCGATCCCCAGCCCCACCTGCTGCGGCAGGCCCATGTCGACGTCGCGGGGACGCCGTTCGGAGAAGAGCACCGCCTCGTTCTCGAACCGGAAGGACTGTGTCGTCTGGTAGTAGGCTCCGATCCAGGTGGCGTCGCCGAGTTCGTAGTCGAGGCCGAAGCCGCCCCGCAGCGCGTAGGCATTGGTCATGCCGCTGGTGCCCACGAAGGGCCCCGACGCGTAGCCGTCGCCGACGAACATCGTCGCGCCGATCGACAACCGTTCGGTGAGTTCCACCGCCACCGACGGGGCGAACTCGAGCAGGAGCAGATACGACGCCGTGGCGTTGCTGGCCGGCACCTGCACGTAGCTGGATCCGCCCCCCGCGGCGCCGAGCACGGCGAGCCCCACGGTCGTCGGGAACGGCAGACCGTCGACCTCCTGGGCCACGCCGATCGCCGGCACGATGGCACCCGGCGTGCTGCTCTTCGCGGAGAACGGGGCCACGCCCAACAGGGGCACGGCCGCCTTCTGTTCGAGATCGACCGTGGCTTCCGCGAAGGCGCCACCAAGGGTGAAGTGGGTACCCTTGTACTGCGTCAGCGCCGCGGGATTGGCGTTGATCGCGGAAAGGAAGTCCTGTGGGGCTGCCACGCTCGTTCCGGCCATGCCACCGGACGCCGGCATCAGCGTGTTGCGGAAGTCGATGCCGTAGGTCTGGGCCATCGCCGAGCCGCCGCCGGCGATCACGGCGATCACGGCGACGATCCCCCAGAGCGGACACTCATCATGCCGACGCGTCACAATCCCTCCCTCCCCGACATCCGCACCAATCGGTACGACGCGACCTGCGGCTTGAACGTGGGCCGATGTGGCTGAAAAAGCACAGAGTCTGGGGAAACCCTGCGGCCGGTGGGCCGACCGGGAAAGACGGAAAGCCCAGCCGGACTGTGTCGGTCGCGAGAGGGGCGAGACAGCCCCTGACTTTTGCATCGCGACTGACTGATCCGCGGATTGTGCCGGTCGTGTCGCCGATGTCCATCACGGCGGCCGGTCGGTCGGAGAGCGAGGCGGCGGACGAAGGCGTCTGCACTCCCCGCTGACGCCGTCGGGGGGATCATCGTGCAGCGCATCACGCTCAGGGCCGTCCTCGGTGCGGTGGCGATCGTCGTCGTGTCCGCAGCGATCGCCGTCGGCCAGGAGGAGGCCTTCGTGGGTGGCCCGGGTCAGGCCGGCTCGTTCGAGTCGTTCGATCCGGTGCTCACCGACGAGCTGATGACGGGCCTGATCCCTTCGGCACAGGACTGGTTCTTGTTCGGGGAATCAGATCGGGGCGGTGTTCGCGGCTGGCTCGACGGAGGGTTCGTGGGCAACTTCGGCGTGCCGCCGAGCAAGTTCAACGGTCCGTACAACGCCGTCGACCGGGCGAACGAACCGATGATGAA
>CAIKWU010000307.1 GCA_903831155.1 uncultured Planctomycetaceae bacterium
CGCGGCCTTACGGCCGGTCGGCTTTCCCGGGCACCGTACAAGCCCAACGCCGTGAGGCGTGGGGCGAACCGCTCCAAGACGCCGTGCCATGCGTGCCGCGCCCGCGGCCTCACGGCCGGTCGGCTTTCCCAGGTCCCGCGCCTCACGCCAGTTCGAACACCGCCTCGATCTCGACGGCCACGCCGAGCGGCAGCGAGCCCGCGCCGAACGCGCTCCGCACGCCCACGCCGTGGTCGGCCCCCCAGACCTCGGCGAAGAGCTCGCTGCAGCCGTTGATCACGTGCGGGTGCTGCACGAAGTCGGCCGGGCAGTTCACCAGGCCCATGAGCTTCACCACGCGGCCGACGCGGTCGAGGCTGCCCAGGTTGGCGACGAGCGTGGCCAGGATCGACAGGCCCGTCAGCCGGGCCGCGGCCTTGCCGGCATCGGCGTCGAGGTCCACGCCCACCTTGCCCTTCACGAGCGTGCCGTCGGCCTGGAGCGGCAGGTGGCCCGACACGTAGGCGAGCCGATCGACGACGAGGCAGGGCTTGTAGGCGCCGGCCGGCTTGCCGACGGGGGGCAGCACGAGGCCGAGTTCGGCGATCCGGGCGTGGGGCGAAGCGGGCATGGGAGCCTCCTTGTCGTCGAAGCGGCTGCAGGGTCAGGCGACGCGCTCGGCCGCGTGAAGGGCGGCGTCGATGCGGTCGAGGATCGTGGCCACGATATCGCGGTCGCTCGTCGGCCGCCGCGAGCTGTTCGGATAGGGCTCGTCGGTGGCGATCAGGCCCCGCAGGTGCAGGGCCTGGGCCATCGTGTGCTTGTAGGCCGGCACCGGGGGCCGGAAGGCGAAGTCGCCGAGCGCCTGCAGGGCGTCGTCGAGCTCGTCGAACCGCGGATCGCCGGCAGCCCACCACTCGTCGCGCCTCGCGAACGCGGCCGGGGCTGCGGTCGAGAGGCCGAGCAGCCAGTCGCTGCCGTAGCGAACCATGTCGATCGCGAGATCATTGCCGGTGAACACCTTGAACTCGGGCCGCACGCGGTCGCGGAGCGCGAGCCGCTCCCACTCGAGCCGCCGCGAGAGCGACGAATGCTTGGCGCCGAGGCAGTTCTCGATCGTGAGGAGCTCCGCGTAGCCGTCGAGCGAGAGCATCCGTCCGCAGGGCACGAAGGCGGTGGAGAGCTCGAAGCCGATGAACGAGGGCATCCGGCGGGCGAGTGCCCGGTAGCCGGCGAGCATCGCGGCGTCGCCACCGGCGGTGAGGCCGTATGACGGGAAGATCACGGGCGTGGCGCCGGCGGCGAGGATCATCTCGATCTGCCGGCCGTAGGCCGCCTCGTCGAACGCCGACCCCGGCTCGTCCACCACGCAGGCACCGGCCACCAGCCGACCGCGCGGCCCGACGGCATCCCGCGCGATCCGCAGTGTCTCACGACGGGTCGCATCGTCGATGAGCTGCACGTAGCCCGTGTCCATGTTGATGGCGGGGGTGATCCCGGCGGCCCACGTGCGGGCCACGTGGGCGGCGAAGCCCTCCCAGTCGACGGAGAGGTCGGCCTTCATCGGCAGCAGGATCGCCGACATGCCGGTGATGGCGCGGCGGGGACGAACGAGCGAGCCGGGATCGAGGGCGGGGACGGTGCTCATGGGTGGCGACGGGGTTGGAGCAGGGTGACCGACGGCACTCTACCCGATCGAAGGCCGGCCGCCAGATTCCCGCGACCATCGCCTCCGCCCCGCCCATGGTTGGCGTCGTTCCAGGTGTCCTCTCCGCGGCATAGCCTGCCGCGGCGGGCGGCGAGCCGATCGGGCAGCGAGGTTGACTTCGCCCCCTCGGGGCGTAGAGTCTCCGCAACGCACGACCGCGAATCCCTCGTGGGAAAGTTCATCGGCAGGCTGCCCGACTCCAGGGAGCACCGGCTCGATGACGAAGCACCTCCTGCCCGCGGGATCGCGGCGATTCCACCGCTCGCAGCGTTCGTCCCGTTTCCGGGGCATGTCCCCGCAGGACCGCCGGGCGTTCACGGTCGTCGAACTGCTCGCCGTGATCGCGATCATCGGCACGCTCCTCGGAATGCTGCTCCCCGCCGTGCAGCGGGCGCGGGAACTCTCCCGCAGGACGGCCTGCAGCAACAACGTCCGCAACACGGCCATCGGCGTCCACGGGTACGAGTCGGCCCGCCGTCACTTTCCGTCCGGCTGCGACCTCGTGCCCCGCGGCCCCTCGCTGCCGACCGGCACGCAGCACGCGTGGTCGTCGTTCATCCTCCCCTTCCTCGGGGAATCGGTCATCGCGAACCGCATCGACTACGCCCGGGCGTGGAACTCGGCTGGCGGCAACGGCAACGCCAGCCACGAGGTCGTGGCGGTGTACGTCTGCCCTGGCGGCACGCTGGCCGCCGCGGGCAAGTCGGACTACGGCGGGATCGCCGGATCGTGGGTCGTGGCCACCGGCGTGCCGTTCCGCGGCGCCGTGGGGCTCCACGACGGCATGCTGTTTCCCGACGACGGCGACCACCCGCCCGCGACCACGGCCGACGTCACCGACGGCCTGAGCCGCACGCTGCTGGTCGGCGAGGCGGTCGACCGCGGGTCGGAAGCGGGGCCGCTCGACGACGGCGAGGCGGCCGGCCGGTGGGCGCGGATCAACTGCTTCGCCCAGGGAGCGGCATTCGTCAACGCGCTCGGCAGCGACATCGCCAGCCACCATGCCGGCGGCGCGCAGGCGGCCCTCGCCGACGGCCGCGTGACCTTCCTCGGCGACTCGATGGATCCGGCGGTTCTCTCGGCTCTCTGCACCCGCAACGGTGGCGAAGCCCCGGCTTCGTCTCCCGACGGTTCGTGAGCCGGTCGATCCGCCCGGCAACGGGCGGCCGCGTGGTGCGGTCGTTCGCGTGATGGACCGCGATCAACAGCCCGGACCTGAAGCCACTTCGGGTCAGGGCGCTACGTGTGGTTCCTGTCACCAAAGGGGTGTTCTCATGATTCGCAGGCATATCATTTCCATGCTCTCCGTCGCGGCGCTGGCCGCCGTGACGACCGTTCCGGCCCAGGCGGGCGGCACGAGCGGCGCGGTGGGCGTCAAGAAGACGGCCACGATCAAGATCCAGAACGTCGGCGCCACCGACACGTATGTCGTGGTGATCCCGAACGGCTTCGCGCCGCCCGTCACCGTGAACGACGCCAAGCGACTCGGTGCCATCCTCCGGCCGGCCGCCAGCGCGGCGATCTTCTATCCGGTACCCTCCGGCGGCGGCACCATCGCGGTGATCGACGCCGGAAACGTGCCGAGTTCAGGAGTCCTCCCGCCGCCGGACGACACGGTCAACTACACCGTGCGCAAGGGCAAGATCGCCTACGCCAAGATCCGGACCGGCCCGACCGTCGAAATGGTGCCGAAGTACTGATGGCGCCGTGCGGGGGCCGTCTTTCATGACGTGGTTCCGCGCAGGCCGGCCGGTGGACCGCCGCGAGGCTCCACCGGTCGGCCTGGCTGCGCCGGTCGCAGCCGGGTCGATCGCGCTGTTCGTCGCGGCACCCTGGCTCGATCAGGGCCTGGTGTGGTGCGAGTGGGTGGGAGTCGCGGCGGCCCTGCTGGCCATCGGGCACGTGCGGGGCTGGCGGGGGGAACTCTGGGCCCTGGTCTCCGCCACGGCCGCTCTGGCGATCGCGTTTCACTGGACGCCGGAGGTGCTGGCCTACGCCATGAACTCGGAGCAGTCGCTCGGCCTGCTCGTCGCCGTGCCGCTCGTGCTCTGGGATGCGACGCGGCTGGTGCTGCCGTTCTGGTTCGCCGCGCGGGTCGCGGCCGATCCACTGCGGGCGTGGCTGCCGGCGGGCGTGCTCGCGGCCGCACTCGAGGGCTTCGTGCCGTCGGTGTTTCCCTGGAAGCTCGGCTACTCCCAGATCGCGTGGCCGCCGCTGGTGCAGGCGGCCGACCTCTTCGGCGCCGAGGTCACCACCTTCGTGCTCTACGCCCACGCCGGAACTCTGGCCTGGCTCCTTCATGCGGCCGTGCGAACCTCCCGTGCCACGCCCGCGACCCGATGGGCCGCCCTCGCCTGCCCGCCCTCGAGCCTCCTTGCGATCGCGGTCTGCGGACTCAACCTCGCGTATGGCCTCGGGGCCACGGCCGAGTGGAGCCGGCGGGCCGCGGAGGCCCCGACTCTCACCGTCGCGCTCGTGCAGGCGAACCCCGACGACGAGGACGGCATCGACGCCCTGCGCAGCCTCACGCGCCGCTGCACCGCCGGGCCGGTCACGCCCGGCCTCGCGTGCTGGCCGGAGTGCAGCGGCGGATCCTACGACGCCCGCCTCGACTCGCTCGCCGACGCCGAACGCGTGGCGGCCCTGTCGCGTCCGCCTCGCACGGGCATGAGGCCGCTGGAGGATGCCGCATGCCCTCTGCTCTTCGGGGGCAAGATCTACGTGGGCCATCCCGACAGGCCGCGGGCGCTGCACCAGTCGGCGATCCTGATCGACACGGCGGCCACGATCCTCGGCACCTCCCACAAGCGGCACCTGATGCCCTTCGGCGAATACGTGCCGGGCGGCGACATCCATCCCGCGATCAGGATCCGCTTCGCGATGCAGGACGAGATCACGGCCGGCGACGAGCCCCGGGTGCTGACCTGGAGCCGGGGCCCGCGGCTCGGGGTCCTGCTCTGCTACGAGGACATGATCCCCAGCGCGGCCCGCTCGCTGGCGAACCGGTCGGCGAACGTGCTCGTGTCGCTGATCAACGGGTCGGCGTTCACGGCGCCCCTCACGCTCACGCAGCACCGCCTCCTCGCGCAGCTGCGGGCGGTCGAGTGCCGCCGAAGCCTCGTCCGCTGCGCGGCCACCGGGGAGACGTGCGTGATCTCCCCCACCGGAAGCATCGCCGCCGCACTGCCCCTGCACGCCCGCGGCACGCTCGTGGCCGACGTGCCGCTCCTCGAGTCGACCACGCTGGCCTGCCGCCTCGGACCAGCCTTCCCGCTGGCCTGCTGCGCAGCGGGCGTGCTGCTCGCCTGTCGCGGCGTCAGGCGCCCATCGCTCGACACCGTCGCACGGCGACCATGACGAACGCCGCCGCCCCGAGGAGCGGCCACGACGCCGGCTCGGGCACCGCCGCGAGGTCGGCCGCGCCGGCTGCGGGCTGGTTGTAGGCGCCGGCGTCGAACAGGCCCGCCGAAATGAAGTCGGCCGCGTCGAGGATGTCGACGAGGCCGTCGTAGCCGAAGTCGCCCTGGTGCCAGCTGGCCGCCGTGCCCCTGTCGAATGCACCGCCGGCGAGGAAGTTGGCGGCGTCGAGGAGGTCGACGCGCCAGTCGAGGTTGGTGTCGCCCGGGGCCGCGAAGGCCAGCGTCACCGAGCCGTCGCCGTTGTCGAGCCACCCGAGCGTCCGTGGGATGGATGCCGCGAGCGACGACGCGGCGGCGGACGACGTGATGCCCCTCTCGCCACGCCACGAACCGTCGCCCCGGCCGGCGCGGACCGCCGCCACCGCATCGGCAACGGGGAGGCCGGCGGCCACCGTCAGCCTGCCGGTGCCCAGATCGACCAGCCCCCCGGCGTCGACGCTGAGCCCGCCGACCGTCGCCTCGAGGGCCGGTGCGAGTTCCACCGCGCCGCCCGGGAGCGGCACCACCCGGCTGGCGGCGAGCGCGGAGCCATGGGCGATCCAGACGAGGCCCGCCTCCACCGTCGTCGATCCCGTGAGCGTGGTCGGCCCGTCGAGAACGAGCGTGCCGGAGCCGGTCTTGATCACCGGCCGCGAACCGGCGAGCGACGAACGTCCGGCCTGCGCGGGCGTCTGCGTGCCACTGGCAACGTGGATGGCGATCGTCGCGGGCCACGGCGCGACGGCCTCCATCGTGGTGCCGATCCGCATTTCATCCACCGACCACGTCGCATTGGCTCCGCCCGAGAGCACGAGCTGCGTCAGCACCGACGAGCTGTTCTCGGTGGTCGTGCCCATGACGGTCCAGGCCAGGCCGTCGTCCGCCTCCGGGATCGTATCGACCCCCGACTTGAACGCCCTGAGCATGATCTGGTCGTAACTGCCACTCCCCGTGACGGTGGCCACGATCTTGGCGAGCATGAGGTAGCTGCCGGTGAGGTCGAACGTGCCGGCGGCGGTCGACACCACCCCGCCCAGTGCGTTCACGAACATGTTCTCGCCCGAACCGATCCCGAACGCCGCCTGCGTGACGGTGCCGGAATCCTGGAGCAGCACGTCGAGAAACTCCTGCGACCCGTCGTTCGCCGAGGTGTCGCCGGCTCGGCTGACGAGCATCGAGAGGTAGGTGGTGCCGGAGGCAGCGAGGTCGATCGGCGTGGCAAGCGTCCGTCGCAGCGACTGCGCCCCGACCAGGTCCATCCGGCCCGGCTGGGTGGCAAACGGCAGGTTCGTGAACGGCACGCTGCTCCCGCCGCCGAAGGCCGCCGTCGTGCCGGTGGTGATCGTTCCCGTGCCCGTCCACTCGCCGCTCCAGCCGATGCCACCGGCCGTCCGGTCGATCACGTTGCCGAAGCCGTCGTAGTGCGTGAGCTGTCGGGACACCGGCTGCGGCTCGAGCATGTCGAGCCCGAAGCTGGCATGGCGGATCAGCGTGGTGCCGGTCGCCTCGTAGAGCGCGCCGATGCGGCCGTCGGCCTGTTTGGCGAGCACGGAATACGCGCTGTAGCCGTTCACGATCTGCACCGGGTTGATGAACGACCGCCCCTCGTCGTAGCTCGTCCACACGGTGAGGTTGGTGCGGTTGTTGCCGGTGCCGATCGTGCTGCCCGTGGGCGCCGAGAAGAGGATGCGGTTGCGGTCGTCTCCGTCGCGCGCGGCCGAGTAGCGGATCATCGAGCCATCGACCCCGGTGACGGGCGACGGGCCGGTGAAAGCCTGACTCCACTTCACGCCGCCGTCGGTCGACCGGAACATCTGCCGTGTCGTGCCGGCGTTCTGCCGCGCGTTGAGCAGCAGATCGCCCGTGACCGTCTCGACGATCTCCGCCTCGTTGGCGTTGACGCCGCCCACGGCCGGCTGGGCGAGGCTGCCGCTGGTCCACGTGCCGCCATGGTCGTCGCTGAAGATGGCGAAGTTGGTCGTGCCGTGGAGGTGCGCCGGTGCGACGAGGCGGCCGTTCCGCGCCGGGTCGGCCTGCCACTGGAGATCGATGCCGGATCCGGGGCCGACCACGACACCCCGCCAGGTGGGATCCTTGATCTGGGTGGTGACGTCCCGCGGCGTCGACCAGGTAGCGCCGTGCGTGGTGCTCGTCGCCAGAAGGATGCCGAGCGAGGTGGTGCCGGTGCCGGCGGGTACCGATGAGAGCCCGGCGGCATCGGGCCAGCGCAGAAAGAGCAGGCTGAGGGTGCCCGTGGCGCGGTCGAGGATGGGCACGGGATCGGAGTAGTCGAACCGCGTGTCCTTGGCGATCATGCCGAGGGGCGACCAGGTCGCACCGCCGTCGGTCGACCGCTTGAACGCCATGTCGATCGGCTGCCCCGAGGCGCCGGGATCGGAGCCGCTGCGTCTCCCCTCGGCGAAGGCGACGAGCGACCCGTCGGCGGCGACGATGAATCCGGGAATGCGGTAGTAGCCCGTCCCGCCCGTCTCGGCCCCGCCCACGAACACGTCGCTGACCGTGATCTGCGCGACGGCCGATGGCACGCCGCCGAGCATCAGCCACGCGATCATCAAGCCCGTTCGCCGCCGCATGCGCATCCCCGTCGTTGAAGGCCGTCGAGGGTAGCAGGCACCCCGATGCGGAAGCCAGCGCAGGGCGGAGACGATGCCCAGGCGGCGGCTTTCCGACCCTGCCTCACCCCCTGCGAACGCCCACCTCGGCCATCTGCCGCCAGGCCGTGGCACACGTGCCCTGCGCATCGATCCCCCGGCAGGCCGACTCCACGACCGTGACCTCGTAGCCGAGTCGCCGGCCGTCGAGGGCGGTCTGCAGCACGCAGTAGTCGGTCGCGAGGCCGGCCAGCACGATCTCCGTGGCACCGAGCGACCGGAGCATGGCCTCGAGGCCGACGGGCGTCGTGCGGTCGTTCTCGAAGAAGGCGGAGTAGGCGTCGCCATGGGGGTGGACGCCCTTTCGCACCACGAGCGCATCGGCAGGCAGGCGAAGGTCGGGATGGAAAGCCGCCCCGGCGGTTCCAGCCAGGCAGTGATCGGGCCAGAGCAGCTGTTCGCCAAAGGGTAGCGCGAGGCGGTCGCCGACCCGGCGCCCGGGATGGCTCGACGCGAATGAAACGTGGCCCGGCGGATGCCAGTCCTGCGTCAACACGACCCGTTCGAAGGTGGCGACGAGGCCGTTCACGACGGGCAGAATCGACTCCGCATCGGGCACCGCGAGCCGGCCGCCGGCGCAAAAGTCGGTCTGGATGTCGACGACGACGAGCACGGAAGTCTTCACGTGGCCATCGTACCCTCGGCGTGGTTGCGCCACGCGGGGCGTGTTGCGTATGATCTGCGGGCCACCAGGAAGGCCCCATGTCGTCATATCCACGCATCGCCCGGTTTCGCTCCGTCGACGAGCTTCGCGGCCACCTCGCCGCCATCGACGCCCCGATCCCCCTCGACGACGAGCCGCTCTCCGCGGCCGCCGGCTCGCCGCTCGCCAGGCCGCTCGCGCTCGGCGGCCGCACGGTGGGCAACCGCTGGTGCATCCATCCGATGGAGGGCTGGGACGGCAGCCCGGAAGGCGCCCCCACCGACATCCTCCTCCGCCGCTGGCGGCATTTCGGGCTCAGCGGCGCGAAGCTGATCTGGGGGGGCGAGGCGGTGGCCGTGATGAACGAGGGGCGGGCCAACCCGAACCAGCTCTGCGCGCCCGCCTGCGGCCGGGCCGGCTTCGCGGCGCTGCTCGCCGAGGTGAAAACCGCCCACTGTGAGGCGTTCGGTCGCGACGACGATCTCGTCGTGGCCTTGCAGCTCACGCACTCGGGCCGGTTCAGCAAGCCGGTGGCGAGCGGCCGCATCCCGCGGATCGCCTACCACCATCCGCTGCTCGACGCCCGGCATGGCGTCGATCCGAACGATCCCTCGTGCGTGCTCACCGACGCCGACGTCGAGCGGCTGATCGACGCCTACGTGGCCGCCGCGAAGGACGCCGACGCCGCCGGCTTCGACATGGTCGACCTCAAGGCCTGCCACGGCTACCTCGTGCACGAGTTCCTCTCGGCTCGCCGTCGCCCCGGCCCCTGGGGCGGCGACTTCGCGGGCCGCACCCGGTTGCTCACCACGCTCATCGAGCGGGTGAAGGCCGAATGCCCGCGGCTCCTGATCGGCGTGCGGCTCTCGCTCTTCGACATCGTGCCGTGGCACATGGTGCAGGGCCACGGCGAGCCGTTTCCATTCCACGACTCGCTCCCCTACGACTGCGGCTTCGGCGTCGATGAGCAGAACCCGCTGGCCTTCGACCTCGCCGAGCCGATCGCCCTTTTGAAGATCCTCCGCGACCTCGGCGTGTGCGCGGTGAACCTCACGGCCGGCAGCCCTTACACGGTGCCCCACGTCCAGCGGCCCGCGGCGTTTCCGCCGTCGGACGGCTACCCGCCCCCGGAGGATCCGCTCGTCGGCGTGTGGCGGCAGATCGATGCCTGCCGACAGGCGAAGGAAGCCGTGCCCGACCTCCCGCTGGTGGGCTCGGGCTACACCTACCTCCAGGACTACCTCGTCCACGCAGCCCAGGCGGCCGTGGCCCGCGGCTGGATCGACTCCGTGGGCCTCGGCCGGATGGTACTTTCGTATCCGGCGCTGCCCGCTGACGCGCTCTCGGGCACGCCGCTCGTCCGCGGCTCGATCTGCCGCACCTTCTCCGACTGCACGACGGCCCCGCGGCACGGCCTCCGCAGCGGCTGCTATCCGCTCGACGCCTACTACAAGGCGCTCCCCGAGGCCGCCGAGGTGAAGGCGATCAAGGCGCGGGCGGAGGCGTAGCCGCG
>CAIKWU010000308.1 GCA_903831155.1 uncultured Planctomycetaceae bacterium
CCGTCGGTGACGGTGATCGTGCCCACCACCGAGGCCGTGCCGGAGGTCCGCGACCCCACCACGAGCTCGTTCGAGGCGATCGTGAACGCGCCCCCCGCGACCGTGAGGCCACCCGTCGAAGCGTTGGTGCCCGAGCCATTGGTCTGGCCGATCACGACGTTGCCGCCGGAGGCATGGTCGTAGGTGCTCCCGGCGTTCACCGTCATCGCCCCCGCCACGCCCCGCGTGCCAGTGCCCACGCCGATGAAGAGTTCGCCGGAGGTGGTGTGACGGAGCGTGGACGAGCCATCGAGCACCAGCGTGCCGGCGCCGGCCGCGGCCGCCGCGCCCTGGGTCCGGCCGACGTACGAACTCCCGCTCGTCGTCATCGTGCCGCCCCCCAGGATCAGCAGCGTGCCGCCGCCGTCCTGGCCGACGGAGAATCGTGGTCCCGCCGAGGTGCCGGCCAGCGTGAGCGTGGCCGTGCCGCCGTTGCCGATGATCGCAAGGTCGGCCGTGCCCGGAACCGTGCCGCTGCTCCAGTTGCTCCCCGTCGTGAAGCTGCCCGCCCCCGGGGCGACCCAGGAGATGTCGGCCCCCCACGCGACCGGAAGCGTCGAGAAGGCGGCCACGAGCGGGAACAGAACGCCAGCACGAAGACGACGGCACACCACCATGGCGGCGACGGACGGGAGTCCGCTCCAGAAAGGGAGAGACGATGCGGCAGGAAAGGCGGGAGGGCTGCCGCACGACGCCTGCGGAAACAGCCCCTCTCCACACCTTTAGCCTAGGGGGGGGCACCGCAGGCGTCAAGTTTTATGCCGCCGTCATGGTCGGCCGGCCGCAGGCCCCGCGATCCCGGCCCGCATCCTCTCGTAGAGCGGGGCGAATCGACCGGAATGCAGCACGCCATCCGACACCAACGCCTCGGCGGACCTCGTGTCGCCCGTCTTGCAGTAGGAGATGACGAGCGCCTGGTCGCACGCCACCCGGTCTTCGTTGACGAGCCGTTCGCGGGCGACCCGAAGGTAGGGGATCGCATCCGCCCACTCGCCCCGGAGCTGGTGCAGCCGGCCGACATACCGCTCCGTCAACCCGGTCTGGGAGTAGCCGCGCCGGAGCAGGAACGCGCCCTGGGCGATCGCCGCCGCGGCCTCGTCGCGGTCGGCGTCGGTGAGCGTGCCCGCCTGGCTCTCCCGGCAGGCGAGCCGGAAGTAGGTGTATTCGAGGAACCACGACGTGTAGTCGGGCACCTGCGTGCGGGCGATCGTGTAGAGCCGCTCCGCGTCGGGCACCTTCTTCTCCCGCATCAGCACGCGGGCGATCATCCCCGTGATCGGCCGGAGGCCGCCGGCGTGCGGCCGCATCGACTGCCACTCGCGGGCCGCCGCACGGACCTCCGGCGTCATCGATTCCTCGGCCTTCCGGCAGGCGGCGTCGAACCGCGCGTGCGCGGCCGCATTGCTCCGCTTCATGAACGGCACGCCGAACAGCGTGCGGAGCGTGTGGTTGACCCGGTAGTCGTCGTACTCGTTCGTGCCCACCCGCTCGGCGTAGGCATGCCAGTCGGGCAGCGATGCCGACCGTCCTGAATCCACCCGGAGCTCGCCCGGGAGCTCCGCCATCGCTTCCACCACCGCCCGCGCCACCTCCGCCTGACCGCGGAGCGTGAGGTGCACGTGGTCGTCGAGCAACTCCCAGCCGGTCGCGCCGGTGGGCGTCAGGCCGCGGAAGATCTCCGCCACGTCGCAGAGCAGGGCGCCGCGGGCGGCCGCAGCCCTGCGGATCGCCTCCTCGGTGGCCGTGATGGGCCGCCAGGGCATGGTGTCGAGGTCGCGGGCCTCGAGGAAGGCCCCGCGGGCCCCGACGCGGTCGCCGGCTTCCGCGAGCCTCGTGGCCTCCGCAAACCGCGCCGCCGCCTCGGTGCCTTCGCCGAGCGGCACGAGCCCCGACTCGTTGCTCGCGGTGGTGCACACGAGCGCCGGCACGCCGGCAGCCGCGGCCGTATCGAGCATCCGCCCGAGATGGGCCTCGAGGTTGTCGGCGGCCGCGGCGCGGAGCGGGGAGTCGGCGGGGATCACCGTCTTCGCGACCATCTGCTCCATCAGTGTGCGGCTCTCGTCGGCCTTGCCGCGGACCAGCCCCTCGATCGCCTGCACCAGCGCCAGCCCACGGGCCGCCCGCATCCAGGGCAGGGCCCACGTCGGCATGGTGCCGAAGGAGTTGATCGACGCCACGCCGTAGGCGCCGAAGAACTCGTTGTTGCCCACGTAGAACACGATCAGGTCGGGGTCGTAGCGGACCGCGTCGCGGACGAGATAGACGAGCGGAAAACTCGCGACCGCCGTGGTGCCGAGGCTGATCACTTCCACACGGCGATCGGGCCAGATGTCGCCGAGCATCTCCTGGAGAAACGACTGCATCGAGAGGTTGCGGGGCTGCGGATAGCCCTTCGCCGCCGACTCGCCCACGATGAAGATCCGCACCGTGCCTGCCGGCTTCGGCATCAGGAAGTTCGTCTCCTCCGCATACCCCGGCCGCGTCGGATTCGCGAAGAAGTAGGGCTTCGATGCCGCCGGCTCCACGAGCGCCACCGACTCGCCCGACGGCAGCTTTCCGGCGATGCGGAAGAACGCTGGGTAGCCGCCCCACCCGCAGAGGCGGAGCACGCCCTCGATCAGGAGCAGCGCCAGCAGCGGGATCGAGACGGTGATCGCCATGAACAGCCAACGCTTCCACGGTGGAAGCGGCTCGCCTGCGGCGGGCTCCTCGGTTCGCCGGTGCTTCATGGATCGCTCAGAACTGGCGGGAGGGATCGTGGGCCGCCGTGGGCAGCGGATGCCAGAGTGACTCGGCGGGAGCGGGACGCCTCAGGCCGAGACGGTCCCTGCCCGCCACACGGGAGGCGAGGCCCAGCGGGGTGACCACGAGAAAAAAGACGGCCGCGAGCGCGACGGTGCCGATCAGCGTGCCGACCACCCAGACGAACCCCATCCACGCCCAGTACGCGGGCAACCCGAGCCGCGTGCCCGTGCCGGCCGTCACCAGGGCGAACGCGCCGAAGCCCCAGAGCCATGGGGCCATGCCGTGACCCACGCGAAACACACCCCAGTCGACGAACTGGAAGAGCGATCCCGACACGCCGAGCGCCGCGGCCACCGTCACGGCCCAGCGGCGGAGCTCCGCGGGAGATGGATGCCAATCGATCGTGATCATCGGCGACTCGAACGCGACATGGAACGCCCCAAACGGCGTGGGGCGTGGGTCAGAACAGCGTGTAGATCAGCGGCGCCGCCTGCGTGCCCCCGAGGATGATGAGGGCACCGGCCAGCACCAGCACGACGATGATCGGTGCGAGCATCCAAGCCCGGTTGGCCCGCACGTAGTCGAAGAGCTCGCTCAGAAAGGAACGTCGGCGCATCGCATGGCCTCCCGGAAACGGGGCTCAGTCCGGACGAAATGACTGCCTGTAGGCCTCCGCACCCGGGAGGGGCGGCTGGGCGGCCTTGCGGAGCAGGCGGGTGCCGAGCACGAGCACGTCCATGTCGGTGAACATGAAGCAGCGGTAGGCGTCGGCGGGGTCGTGCACGATCGGTTCGCCGCGGATGTTGAAGCTGGTGTTCGCCAGCACCGGGCATCCGGTCCGCCGGGCGAACGCCTCGAGAATAGCATGGAACCGCGGCGATCTGACGGCATCGACGGTCTGCACGCGGGCCGAGCCGTCGACGTGCGTCACGGCCGGAATCGGTCCGCCGACGTCGCGGAGCCGGTCGAAGCCGGTGGACCGCGGCGTCGTCGCGGCGATCTCGCCCCCCAGCACGGGCGCCACCAGCAGCATGTAGGGACTGTCGGTGGCCAGACCGAAAAAGTCGGCCTCACGGCCGGCGAGCACCGCCGGTGCAAACGGCCGGAAGGACTCCCGGAACTTGATGGCGAGGTTGAGTCGTCGCTGCATGTCGGGCTGCCGCGGGTCGGCGAGGATCGAACGGTTGCCCAGGGCCCGTGGGCCAAACTCAGCCCGGCCGGCGAAGTGCCCCACGATCCGGCCGGCGGCGAGTTCTCCAGCGATGGCGTCGGCGAGGGAGGCCTCGTCGGAGAACTGCTCGGCCACGCCGCCCTGGGCGGCGATGGCGGCATCGACCTCGGCGTCGTCGAACTCCGGGCCGAGCAGTGAGCCATGCTGAGCGTCGCCGGCCTCGGCCACCCGCGGATTGCCGAGGTGGTTGAACCAGTGGGCGAGCGCCGCCCCGATCGCCCCGCCGGCGTCGCCGGCGGCCGGCTGAATCCAGAGCCGCTTGAACGGCCCCTCGCGGAGCAACCGGCCGTTGGCCACGCAGTTGAGGGCCACGCCCCCGGCGAGGCAGAGGTCAGGCACGCCGGTCGCCTCATGAACGTGCCGGGCCATCCGCAGGACGATCTCCTCGAGCACCTTCTGGATGCTGGCGGCAACGTCCATCTCCCGCTGCGTGAGCGGCCCATCAGGCCGGCGTGGCGGGCCGCCGAACAGGCGGTCGAACCGGCGGCTCGTCATCTTCAGGCCGGCGCAGTAGTCGAAGAACCGCTGGTCGAGCCAGAAGGAGCCATCGGGCCGCAGGTCGACGATTTCCCGGAGGATCAGGTCGGCAAACCGCGGGTCGCCGTAGGGGGCAAGCCCCATGAGCTTGTATTCCCCGGAGTTGACGCGAAACCCACAGAACAGCGTGAAGGCGCTGTAGAGCAACCCCGGCGAGTGCGGGAACCGCATTTCGGCCTCCAGCTGGAGGCGATTGCCCCGACCGGTGCCCCACGTCGCCGTGCTCCACTCGCCGACTCCGTCGAGCGTGAGGATCGCCGCCTCGTCGAACGGGCTCGGGTAGAAGGCGCTCGCCGCGTGCGACTCGTGGTGCGTGGCGAAGAAGATCGGGCCGTCGAAGACACCGTCGAGACCCTTGTCGATCTCCCGCGGGATGTGGAGCTTGCGCTGCAGCCAGACGGGCATGGCCTTCAGGAAGGCCGCAAATCCCCGCGGTGCGAAGGCCAGGCTGGTCTCGAGCAGCCGCTCGAACTTGATCAGCGGCTTCTCGTAGAAGACCACCGCGTCGAGGTCGGCGGCCGCGATGCCGGCCTCGGCGAGGCA
>CAIKWU010000309.1 GCA_903831155.1 uncultured Planctomycetaceae bacterium
CATTGCGGTGGAAAACGTATCGCCGCGGGCTGCTGCTTGTTCACGCCTGTTTCACGCCTGCGAAGCCATCCATGGCCTTCGCAGGCTGAGAGGCGCCGCCATCCGGGCGGCGTTCACGCCTGTTTCACGCCTGCGAAGCCATCCATGGCCTTCGCAGGCTGAGAGGCGCCGCCATCCGGGCGGCATTCACGCCTGCGAAGCCATCCATGGCCTTCGCAGGCTGACAGGCGCCGCCATCCTGCACCCCTGCCAGGCCTGAACTCAGCGAGGGGCTACCCGTGCCCCGTGAGCCGGGCTATGGGAGCAAGCGCAGCCAGGATGGCGAAGCGCCGCGGACATGCAGAGAGCGTCGGGCAGGATGCCCGACGCGAACGTCCGGCGATGGGGCACGGGTAGCTCCGAGCCAACCCGAACGGCCAGCGATGGGGCACGCGTAGCCCCGAGCCAACCCGAACGCCCGAACGCCCGGCGACCGCGTCCGCCCAGCCCCGTACGTCAGCGGCGTTTCGCGGCCTTCGCCGTCCAGGCCGCGCAGGCCTGCGCCGGCGTCGCGCTGAACGTCTTGGCGAAGGCGTCTTCGAACGTCATCCCGCCGTCGATCCGCTCGAGCATCTGGCCGAGCCGGGCCCCGGTGCCGATCGATCCCACCAGGCCGCCTGCCGCGGCGGCCGCCGCGAGCGGGTCGGCTACGTGGCCGCCGAGCAGGTCGGCCGGCGGCACCACCGACGCTGCCGCGGCCGAGGCCACCTTCCACTCTCGAGCCACCGACGACTCCGGCGCCAGTCGCATGGCAACCGCGCGGCCGGCGCCCCGCGCGAACCAGGCGGGCACGGCGCGGCCCGCGAAGGCGGCGGCGACGGCCGACTCCGCGACGAGCGGCTCGAGGTCGTCGGACGTTCCGCCGGACGGCACGAGGATCGCACCGTAGGCGACCTCTCCCGCCACGCCGAAGTGGCTGGAAACACCGCGTGGCCGCTCGTCGCCCACCATGCTCTGCCAGAGCGTGGAGAAATCGTAGCTCTTGCCGACGACGTAGAGCACCACGCTCCCCTTGAGCAGCGGGCCGGCGACGGGAAGCTCGCGGCAGGCGGCGGCGACGGCCTTCTCGGCCACGTCGGCCACCTCGGCCAGCCGCTGTGGCGGCAGATTGCCGACCACGACGACCCCCTGTCGCCGCTCGATCACGGGCTCCTCGTCGGGAATCGCCCGCCGCCAGAGTTTCTCCGCCGCCGTGACGCGGACCTTGCCGAGATCGGCTTCGGACAGCGACCGCATGCGGCCGGCCGCGACGAGGTTGTCGAGCGGCGCCTTCGCCGTGAGCATGTCGAGCCTCGCCCCCTCGTCGATCCACTTCTCGATCGTGGCGATCGCGGCATCGGACAGCGGCGGCGCGTTGAGGGGCATGCGTTGTCCCTCGATGTCGGCCCCCTTGATCTTCCGCACCAGCAGGCTCGTCGCCCCCTTGCCGGGAACCACCGCCACACCCTCGCGGCCACCCCTGAGCAGGGCCTCGAGGTTGGCCATGCTCAGGCCGTTCTCCGTCTCGTCGCCGCCGTGGCACTTCAGGCAGTGCGTGGCCAGGACGGGGGCCACGTCGATGGCAAACGAGACCTCGCCCGGCTTGAGGCTCACGGCGTTCACGGCGGCCGCCGCGGGGCGGGACGGGGGCGGTGCGGCGGCGCCGCCCCGGACCAGCACGTCGAGCCCCACAGACGGATCGGCCGCGTCGTAGGCCGCACCCGAGTCGATCCAGCGGACGAGCGTGTCGACGTCGGCGGCCGAGACCTTGCCTCCCCCTCGCGGCATGTCGCCCGTGAGGATCACGTCCACGAGACGGCTGGCCTGGCCGGCCCCCCGCTGCACCATGCCGCTCTGCATCAGGCCCTGATAGGAGACCATCTGGAAGCCTCCCTTCTTGCCCGTCACGTGGCAGCCGCCGCACGACTTGCACAGGATGGGGGCGACCTGCCGCGAGAACGACACCGCGGCTCCGCCGCCGATCTGGGGCTGGCGGGCTCCGGCGGTGGTCGGAGGCTGCGGCCGGCCCGGCACCGCGAGCGCCGCCAACTCGACCCCCGCCTTCTCGAAGCGACGGCGGACACCGGCCGCCTTGTCGGCGAGCGGCTTGTACGCGGCCGGGCGCCTCGGCAGCGCGGCCATCTCGCCGAGGCCCTGCAGGGCCTGCGTGAAGGCTGCGACGGCATCGTCGTTGCGGCCGGCGTCGAGCAGCTTGGCCGACTGGTCGAGTTGCTCGCGGATGGTCCTTGCAGCGGCCGCGGGATCGGCGGCGCTGGACCACGCGGCTCCCCAGGCCAGGCACCAGACCAGCACGAGCGAGGCGATCCGACGATCACGCCAGCCGCGGAGCACGGGGGCGGTTCGGGACATGGCTCGCTTCATGGCTTCAGCATACGGCCACGAGCGACGCGATGTCATGACGACGGCTCCGTTCAGGCCGGGCGCTCGGGAGAAATGCCCACGACCGGCACCTCCCGTCCGAGGCGACGACGACGGCGGCGCCGCCGGAAGTGGGGCCGTGGACGATGGGGCCTCTCCAGGATCGCCACGGCGTTGAGCACGGTGGTGACGACCACCGCCGCCGCCCAGAGCACGGCGACCACGAGCGCGAGGCGATGACAGACGGCGGCGCCGACCGTGTCGCCGAGGCCCGACAGCAGGCCACCCAGCCCGAGCACGAGCGAGAGCACGACCGGCAGCAGCAGCGTGCTGGCAACGGCCCACACGAGCGGACGGCGGCTGCGGCGGTGCGGCATGTGATGGCTGGCGGAGAGGCGGCTGGGAATGCGAACGGAGATTGTCGCGGCCGCGAAGGGGCAGCGTCAAGAAACTCAGCCTTTCGAACCTTCCACGGGCGGCGCAGCGGTTCAGGCCGCATACACTTGGAGCCGGCTGCAGGATGCCGGGCACTCCGGGTCGTGGCCCCCTCTCTGGAAGCCCGCATGGATGCGAGAGCGATGCAGCGTTGCCGCCTGCCCCTGATCGCGGTTCTGGCGATCGCCGCCATCCCGACCGTCACCGCCCGCGGCGACCGTGTGGCCATCGACGACGGCCGCGTGCTCGAGGGCCGGTTCGTGAAACTGCCCGGCATCGTGGTCGATCCGCTGGCTGCCGAGTCCGACGAGGGCCGGGGCGAGCCGGTCCTGATGTGCGACGATGAGCTGACGCGGATCATGGTCTCCAAGAAGCGGGTGACCCGCGTCGACGAGGCGGCCTTCGACTCGGGACTCGAGCGGATCGCGATCCCGCAGCGGGTGGTGGAGCAGGGCAGACGGGTCGCCGGCGTGGGCGGGATCCTCGAGACCACGCCCTTCGACGAGTTCGGCCGCCGGATTCTCTCGCTCGCCGCTCCCGCAGGCCGCCTCGACATCGTGCAGGGCATCACCGAAATCACTCCCCGCTGGACCCGGGTGCAGGGCGTGCAGACGGAGAAGCCGCTCGTCCTCGACATGCGGCTGGCCACCTCCTCGATCCCGCGGGACGTGCTCGGGCGGGTGATCGGCCAGCACATCGACCGCACGAGCCCGACCGCCCGGCTCTCGGTGGTTCGCCTGCTGCTCCAGGCCGATCGGTTCGAGGACGCGAGAGCGGAACTCGACGAGGTGCTCACTGACTTCCCCGACCTCGCCGACATCGCCGGCGAGCGGCGGAACATCTCGCGGCTCGCCGCGACCAGGCTGCTCGACGAGATCCGCCTGCGGGGCGGGGCCGGCCAGGATCGGCTCGCGATGCGGATGCTCGAGGATTTTCCGATCGACGACGCCGGGGGCGAACTCCTCGAGGCGGTCCGTGAGGCCCGGGATCTCTACGCTCAGCGCCGCGAGCGCGCCGCCCGCCTCGTGGCGATCGCGCGGGAACGGCTCGCCACGCTCGACGAGGGGCCGCTCAGGGACGGGGCCACCGAACTGGTGGACGAGATCGGCAGGGAGCTCTCGTTCGGGTCGCTCGACCGGCTCGCCACCTTCGATCGCGTGGGCACCGATCCGTCGGTGCCGGCCGATCGTGCGGTGGCGATCGCCATCAGCGGCTGGCTGGCGGGAGCGGCCGCGGCCACGGATAACCTGAAGCTGGCGGTTTCCGCGAAGAGGGTGCGGGATCTGGTCCGCCGCTATCTCGTCGGCGACGAGGAGGAACGACGGGCAGCCGCCGACGGGATCCGCAGCGAGGAGGCCGGCGATCCGGCGACCATCGCGGCGCTCGCCGCGGCGATGCGGCCGCCGGTTCCCGCTCCGGAACCCGTCTCGCCGGGGCTCTTCGAGCTCACCGTGCCGACACCGTCGGGCGGCTCGACCACCTGCCTCGTGCAGCTGCCGCCGGAGTACGATCCGCTCCGCCGCTACCCTGCCGTGGTCTCGCTCCACTCCGCCTGGTCGACGCCGCTCAACCAGATCGAGTGGTGGGCCGGCCCGCCGGCTCCCGACGGCACCCGCCTCGGGCAGGCCAGCCGGCACGGGGTGATCGTCATCGCCCCGGCGTGGGCCGCGGCCGGCCAGCGGTCCTACGGGTTCACGCCCCGCGAGCACGCGGCGGTGCTCGCCGCGCTCCGCGAGGCGTTTCGGCGATTCGCGATCGACACCGACCGCGTGTTCCTCTCGGGGCACTCGCTGGGCGCCGACGCGGCCTGGGACGTGGGCCTCGCGCATCCCGACCTCTGGGCCGGCATGGTGCTCGTCTCGCCCACCGCCGACCGCTACGTGACCCACTACTGGCCCAACGCCCGAAGCCTGCCGATCTACGTCGTCGGCGGCGAGCTCGACCGCGCGTGCCTGCAGCGCAACGCCACCGAGCTCGACCGCTACTTCTTCCGCGGCTTCGACGCCACGTACGTGGAGTATCGGGGCAGGGGGCACGAGCACTTCTCCGACGACGTGCTCCGGATCGTCGACTGGATGGGCCGCAAGCGCCGCACCGCCTTCCCGCGGGAGGTCGAGGCGGTGTCGATGCGGCCCTGGGACCGCCTCTTCTGGTGGCTGGAGTTCGAGGCGGCACCACCGCGGACGGTCGTCCTGCCGGAGCAGTGGCCGCCGCCCACCGGCGTGCGACCGCTCACGCTCGAAGCCACCGCCAAGCCCACCAACGCGATCACCGTGCGGTGCGGTGCCGAGCGGGTGAGGGTCTGGCTCGCGCCGGAGATCGTCGACTTCGCCCGGCCGCTCACGGTGACGATCGACGGCCGCGAGGCCTTCGACGGCCGGCCGACGCCCGACGCTGCCGTGATGCTCGAGGACCTGCGGCTCCGCGCAGACCGTCAACACCCGTTCTGGGCCGTCGTCGAGTCGGCACGGGGCCGCCGGAACTGATCCGCCGACGGCAGGTCAGCGGCTGGCCGCCGGCTCGGCTGGCCGCCGAGCGACCTCCTGGTCCGACGACCGGGGCAGGACCAAGCCGACGACGTACCAGCCCTGCGACTTCGTCTCCATCGCGAGGCCGGTCGTGCCGAAGTAGCGGCGGACGACCTCGAACTCCGGCAGCGTGCTGCCGTCGATCTTCTGGGCCCGAACCGTCCCCGGCTTGCCGTCGCCGAGCATGTCGTTGAGCAACTGGCCGAACAGGCTCTTCGATTTGGGCATGTCGCCCTGGCGGAGCAGCTCGTACGTCGGCCGGATCGCCTCCTCCTCGCGACCGAAGCCGCGGGCCGCGGTGGCGGCGGCCACGAATCTGCCGAGCTCGGTCTGGATCGCGGCGAAGTCGGTGGCGCTGGCGAGCGAGTTCGGCCCCCCCTCGGCCGTCAGCACCCGCTCGAGAATATCGCGATGCGAGGCGATCAGGAGGTGCCCCTTGGCGACGGTCACCGTGGAGTGCGGCAGCAACCGCCCATCCTTCTCGCGGAGCCGCTGCCGCCGCCGGTGCGCCTCGTCGCCGGAGTCGTGGTCGGCATGATCGACCGCACCACCGGGCGTCTCGACCTCGAGCTTCGGAATCTCCATCGAGTGGTCGATCAGCTCCCAGGCGACGTGCCCCGCGAGTTCGATCTTCCGCATGTCGCTGTCGGCCTCCATCACCTTGGCGATCGTGGCGGCCACCCGCGGCTCGTCGATGGTCTCGAGGGCGATCACGATCCGCTCGCAGTCGGTGGTGACCGGCTCCACGTGATCGGTGATCACGCTCGCCCGCTTGCCGAGGCAGGCGACGAGATCCTTCTCGACGTCGACCTGCGGGCCGTCCGGATCCTCCTTCAACGAGGCGATCACGTCGTCGAACACCCCCTTGTCGCCCACGATGTCGTCGACGAGCGACTCGGCCGACCCGAAGGCCGTCTGCACGTCCCACTGGAGCGCCGCCCAGCCACCGACGTCACGGGGCACCCAGGCCGCCGGCGCCACGCCGGCGGCGTTGGGAAAGCGGAGCATCCGCGCGGCCAGGTCGAACCGCTCGACGGATTCGGGGTCGCGGCCGGGCAGCGGCGGCGCGTGGATGAGCGTGTGGTGCCGCAGCGAGTGCGGCCCCTCGTTGAGCACGAGCAGCCCGCCGGCCCCCTTGATGGCGTCGAACCCCTGGCGGCCGAGGATGGCCACGTAGTCGGGCCCCTTCTTCTTCTCGCGGGGCGGGTTGGTGGCCTGGTAGGCGGCGGCGAACTTGAGGGGGTCGACGAACCAGCGGATCGGCGCCGCGGTCGCGGGGACGGAACCGGCGCACTGCTCGACGATTGCCTTGTACGACTCGACCGTCGCGAGGCTGTCCTCGCGGCCCTTCGCGAGCACCGACAGTGCCTGGCCGACCTGCACCGCGTCATCGCCGACGATCAGGGCCTGCGGCGCGACCGCGAAGGCGACCCGCCGCTGCTTGCCAGGAACGTCGCCGCGGACGTCGTTCGGGTCGGGCGGCAGCTCGTAGACGGTCAGCTGCGGCGGCGCTCCCGCGACGGTGATCTTCGCCGCCTTCTGCTCGAGCAGGCGGCCGGTGATCCGCTCCACGACCGCGGAGGCGTCGGCCTCGTGCCCCGTCGTGTCGACGAGCATGATGGTGGCGAGCCGCCCCCCCTCGACCTCGACGGCCGCCGCGGCCAGCTCTCCCCCGGGGACCTTCTCGAGATCCTCGAGGGTCAGGCCGAGCTTCGCGAGCCGCTGCTTGCCGTTCTTCGAGACCTGCTCGCGGAGGTGCTCCACGAACGTCTTCATCGCCGGATCGGACACGAGCTGGCCGTAGGGCGACTTCTGAAACCGCTCCTGCAAGCCGCGGAAGTCGGAGATGCTGATCCACGCCCGCGTCGTCGCCGGAAAGATCGTTTCGCTGGCGGCGAAGCCGCCGGCGGAGGCCACGGTCGCGACGGCAGCGTGGGCCATCAGCACGGCCACGAGGAGGCCGACCGGCCCACGGCGAACGATGAAGGTTCCAGGCACGGGGCGACTCCTCGATGGGGCTTGCGGGATCCTCGCAATCGACACGAAAGGAGTTATCGTGCGACGGCGACGGGTTTCTCGACTCGATCGACCGACGCCCCCGCCGTGCCCGCGGCAGACCACGAAGCCAGGCGAGGATGCACAGGCTGGCGGAGTCTCGCAGGAACCGCGCCGGGCGACAACGCCAGATTGACGGCGATCAGTCGACGCAAAGGACGCGGGCTACGCGACCTGGGCGAGGCAGGCGATCGCCACCGCGAGCAGCCCGCAGACCGCCGCCGCCGGGGTGTCGGTCGACGGCGCACCGAATCGCACCGCCGTGACGGCGACGGCGGCGAGCGCGGCCAGCAGTGCGAGGGCGGCCAACGGGCCGTCCACCGACCAGGCAGGCCCACCCCAGAGCGACGCCGCCACGACGGCCGGCCAGCCGAGGATCGCGGCCCCGGCGGCGATCCCTCGGATGGCGTGGGCCGAAACGCCCGGCGGCCGGGGGCTGCCGACGGCCGAACGCACGAGGGCGATCCGGCCGAACGCGTCGCCTGCGGTGATCGTCGCCCGCGGCACGAAGAGCACGACGAACCATGCGGCGGCGAGGATCGCGTACCAGCCCGAGAACTGCGGCGCCAGGAAGTAGCAGGCCGCCATCGCGGCGAGCGTCGACGCCATCGCGAGGCCATCGAGCCATCCAAGGCGGCCCGCCTCCTCGTGGCCGCCCGGGCCGAACAGCCCCGCCCCGGCATCGGACCACCAACCGCCGCCTCGCGCCGCAGCGACCGCCACGAACGCGAGAGCGGCCGCGAGCCCGATCGCCGCCCACGCAGCCGTCATCCCCGGCCCTCGCCAGTCGCGGCCGATCCACGAGGCAGCGACGAAGCCCGCGAGGATCCCCGCCGCCGGCCATGCCCACCTCGCGGCGACGCGGCGCATCGCCAGGCAGGGCAGCGACGCGAGGTCCGCCGGATCGCCGACCGCGGCCGCCGCGAGCAGGCCGCCGCAGACGACCGCCAGCCAAGGCGACGCGGCCCGGTTTGCCATCGCGACGATCGCGGCTGCCGCCGCAGCCGCCGCGATCCACGAGGCCGGCCTGCGGGCGTCGATGCGAACGAGCAGGCCGATCACCGCCGGGGCCGCACGCGGCCCTGCACGCGGAGCGGCAGGCCGACGATCCGCAGGAAACCCTCGGCGTCGGTCTGGTCGTAGGAGCCGCCCCCCTCCATCGACGCGATCGCCTCGTCGTAGAGGCTCAACGGGCTCGTGCGGCTCTTCACCAGCACGTTGCCCTTGTAGAGGTTGAGTTCCACGGTGCCGGTCACGGGCTTCTGCGCCTCACGGATGAACGCCAGGAGGGCATCCATCTTCGCGCAGTACCAGAAGCCGTAATACACCATCTCGGCCACCTCGGGTGAGAGCCGGTCGCGGAGGTGCACGAGATCGCGGTCGAGCGTCATCTGCTCCACGAGCCGATGGGCCTCGTAGAGGAGCGTCATGCCCGGGGCCTCGTAGACGCCCCGGCTCTTCATGCCGACGAGCCGGTTCTCGACG
>CAIKWU010000310.1 GCA_903831155.1 uncultured Planctomycetaceae bacterium
GAGCCGGTCGATGCGGCCAGCCTCCTCGCCCGGCTCGGTCCCGGCCGGGTCGTGGCGATCGAAGGACCGCACGGGCACGGCAAGTCGACACTCCTGGCGGCGATCATGGCCGCCGCCAGGGCCGACGGCTGGGCCACCGCCACCGTTCGTGTCCGGTCGCCGCTCGACGCGTGGCGACCCATCGTCACGGCGGTCACGACCCCGCAGGGAGGCCTCGTGGGATGCGACGGATGGGAGCGCGCCGCCCCGGGCACGGCGGCGATCGTCAGGCTCGTCGCGGCGGCGCGCGGTCTTCGCGTGGTCGTCACGACCCATCGGCCCGGCGGGCTTCGGCTCCTGGCCCGCTGCGGAACGTCGCCGCGACTGCTCGCGCAGCTGGTGATGCGGCTGCCCGATCATGGCGGACTGATCGCCGCCGCGGACATCGACGACGCCTTCCATCGACACGCGGGCAACCTTCGCGAGGCCCTCTACGACCTCTACGACCGCTTCGAGCGTCGCGCACGAGGCCTTCGCCCGCCGGCTTCCGGCGTCCGCCCGCACCTCCCGGCAGCGGGGTCGAGCGGGGAAAGCTCGCTGCATCGCGGGCCCGCCGGCGAGCGGATCTGACGGTCGTTCCGTGAATGCGGGTCGTGACACCCGCGATCCTGAAATTCACGAACCACTCCACGGTTTTTTCGCCCGGAGCTTTCGCCGCGGAACCTAGGTTTGGGTGTTGCCGTCGACAGCATGGGCGATGGTCCCTGGCCGCGGCACGTGGAGGAACGCGAGATGAAGATGAAGCGTGGGACCCTGTTGGTCGTCGGCGCGGTCGGATTCCTGGCCGGAGCCGCTGGCTCGGCGGAAGCACAGTGCTGCCTCGACGGCCTGTTCGCCGGATGCGGCGCCTGCTTCAAGAAGCCGCCGGTCTACGCCGTGGCGCCCGTCGCAGCACCGGTCATCGCTCCGGTGGCTGCGCCCGTGCCGGCTCCCCCTCCGCCCGTCATGGTCCCGGTCCAGCAGACGAGCTACGTGCCGGAGACGACGTACCGCACCCAGTACCAGACGGTGCCTGTCACGAGCTACAAGCCGTCGTGCGAAATCGATCCGTGCACCGGCTGCCCGCGGGAGTGCATGCAGCCGGTCACGCAGTACGTGCAGCAGGCCGTCAACGTTCCGGTCACGCAGTACCGCGCGGTGACCACGACGAAGTACGTGCAGATGCAGCCCGGCTACGGCGGCGCGTATCCGGCGGTCGGCCAGGCACCGGTCGCGGCTCCGGCCGCCGTCGCCCCGCCTGCGGCCAGCCCCTTCGCCGCGCCGGTTCAGACCTCCCCGCAGGGCTGGGGCGCCGCCGGGGCCGACATTCCCCAGCAACTCGTGCCCGGCTCGGCTCCGCCCGCGATCCCTGCGACCGGAATGCCGCAGCAGACCTACCAGCAGCCGATCACGCCGCAGGCCGGCACCTACCTGCCTGCGACGCCGCAGGCGGGCATGCAGCCCCAGCCGACACAGGCTCCGCTGCTGTCGCCCACGCCCTCCGCGACGGCCCCCGCGCCGTCCCTCAAGCCGATCCCCGAGATGCCCCGTGCGGCCGCGACTCCCACCGCGCCTCCTGCACTGCCTCCGTCTGCCGGCTCGCCGGCCGCAAGTGCGGTGGAGAGGCCCTCGACTTCGGGCACGATCGGCGGCCCCCAGGCGATGCCCGTGATGCCCGGCCCGGGCCCGAAGGCCTCCACGGGAGCGTTCCCGAGGCTGCTCGAGCCGACCGGCCACACGACCTCGTGGCAGCCGGCCATGCTCGACGCCTCCCCGATCGGCCGCCGCCCGGGATATCCCACGGCGGCCCTCCCGGCCCGCCTGCAGCAGTGAACTCGCTGTCGCGATGACGCTTGCCAGCGTCCGCGACAGCCCCGACACTTCCCTTCCGTCGACCGTCCTGCGGTCGCCCGGAATGGTCGTGTCGAGGACCTCGTGACGAACGCCGACATCGCCGCCGCCTTCGGTCACGTGGCCGACCTCCTCGAATATCAGGGGGAGAGCGTCTTTCGGGTGCGCGCCTATCGCAACGCGGCCCGCACCATCGACGCGCTCGTCGAACCGCTCGCCGCGGTGCGCGCGGCCCCCGGACGGAGCCTCACCGACCTCGACGGCATCGGTGCCGATCTGGCCGCCAAGATCGAAGGGCTCCTCGACTCGGGACGGCTTCCGCTGCTGGACGAACTGCGGCAGCGGGTGCCGGCCGTCGCCTTCGAACTGATGCGCGTGCCGGGCCTCGGGCCCAAGAAGGCCAAGGCGCTCATCGAGCACCTCGGGATCACCTCGCTCGACGAACTCGAAGTCGCATGCCGCGAGGGCCGCGTGGCAGGCGTCAAGGGGTTCGGCGATAAGACCCAGGCCGCGATTCTCGGCAACGTCGCCTTTGCCAAGGATCCCGGCAACTCCCGCATCCTCTGGGAGGAGGCCGACGCCGTCGTCGCCGCGCTGCTCGATTGGATGCGAACCTGCCCGGAGGCGCGGCAGGTCGAGGCTGCCGGCAGCTGGCGGCGGGGACGGGAGACGGTGGGCGACCTCGACCTCGTGATAGACAGCGAATCAGCAGCCGCCGTGATGGATCATCTGGAACGCTGGCCGGATGTCACCGCCGTGCTGCAGCGGGGTGACACGAAGATGAGCGTGCGCGGCCCGAGGGAGCTCCAGATCGATCTCCGGGTCGTGCCGGCGGCCTCTTTCGGCGCAGCCCTCCAGTACTTCACCGGCTCGAAGGAGCACAACGTCAAGCTGCGATCCCGAGCCCGTGACCTGGGGCTGACGATCAACGAGTACGGTGCCCATCGGCTCGAGACCGTGCCCGACGAGGAGCATCCGGCCAGGACGGCGACGGTGGCGGGCCGCACGGAGGCGGAGATCTACGACGCGGTGGGGCTGCCGTGGATTCCGCCGGAGCTCCGCGAGGGGGGCAACGAGATCGACCGGGCGGCGGCAGGCCTGCTTCCCGTGCTCGTGGAGCTCGCCGACATGCGTGGCGACCTGCACATGCACACGACGGCGACCGACGGCGAGGACACGCTGAGCGACATGGTCCGTGCCGCGGCGGGACGGGGCCTGGAGTACATCGCGATCACCGATCACGGCCAGAGGGTGACGATGGCCCGCGGCCTCGACCGCACGCGACTGCTGCGGCAGTGGGACGAGATCGACCGGCTCAACGAGGCGCTGGCCGCCGGGGATGGTCCGGCGATCGTCGTCCTCAAGGGGATCGAAGTCGACATGCTCGAGCGGGGCGGGCTCGACCTGCCCGACGAGGTGCTCCAGCGGGCCGACTGGGTCGTGGCGAGCCTGCACTACGGCCAGGGCCAACCCCGCGAGCGGATCACCACGCGGATCATCGAGGCGATCGAGAACCCGTTCGTCCGTGTCATCGGCCACCCCACCGGCAGGCTCATCAACCGCCGCCCGCCCTACGATGTCGACATCGAGGCGGTCATCGAAGCGGCGGCTCGGACCGGAACGTTCCTGGAGATCAACGCCAACCCCTGGAGGCTCGATCTCGACGAGAGGCACGCGGCGGCGGCACGAAAGGCCGGCGTGAAGCTCGTGATCTCCACCGACGCCCACTCGACGCAAGGGCTCGACGTGATGCGATGCGGCGTGCTGCAGGCCCGGCGGGGCGGGCTCGAGAAGGACGACATCGCCAACACCCGCACCCTCGCCGACCTGCGGAAGCTGATGGCGAACAAGCGCGGCTAGGCCGTGGCGGCCTCAGGGTGACTGCACGCAGCGGAAGCCGATGTGATTGGTGGCACTGCTGACCTCGCCCTTGCCGCGGGTGCCGACGACGTAGCGGGAGCAGTAGGAGTCGCTGCAGAGGAACGAGCCTCCCCGCTGCACCCGCTTGGGCTGGCCGGGCTCGGCCGGATCGAAACTCGATTCCGGCCCGCGAGGATTCGTGGCGGGGCCGTCGCGGGCGTCGTCCGCGTAGGTGTCGGGCCGGTACCAGTCGCTGCACCATTCCCAGACGTTGCCCGACATGTCGAACAGGCCGTACGGATTCGCGGCGTAGCGGCCGACCGGGGCCACACCCTGAAAGCCATCCGCAGCGGAGTCGGCGACCGGGAACCGGCCCTGCCAGGTGTTGGCCATCCAGGTGCCGCCCGGCCGGAACTCGTCACCCCACGGGTACATCGCCCCGGAGACACCGCCGCGGGCCGCGAACTCCCACTCCGCCTCCGTCGGTAGCCGCTTGCCTGCCCAGGTCGCATACGCCACGGCGTCTTCGTAGGCGACGTGGAGCACGGGGTGGTCGCCCCGCCCGGCGAGATCGCTTCCCGGCCCATCCGGGTGCCGCCAGCAGGCACCCGGCACGTACGCCCACCACTGGAGATGCGCGGCGCCCGAGTCGTCCAGCAACTGGACGGGCTCGGGGGGCGGGGTGAACACGATCGATCCAGCCACGAGATTCTCCGGGGGCGCACCCGGAAAATCCTCGGCCCGTGGCGGCCGCTCGGCCACGGTCACGTAGCCCGTCGCCGACACGAACTCGGCGAATCGATCGTTGGTGACCTCGTGGGCGTCCATCCAGAAGCCATCCACGCCGACGCGGTGGACCGGCCGTGCATCGGGCATCGCGTCGTGGCCGCCAAACGGCTTGCCGCGAGGGTCGTCGCATCCCATGGAAAACTCCCCTCCGGGAATCCACACCATGCCGCTTGGGGCCGGCTGCGGCGGCCGTGGCTGCCGTGGGACGGTGGGCCCGAACAGGGCGCTGGGGTCTGCGACTCGGGTGGATCGATCGAGCGCCGGACGGCTCCCTCCGACGGTCAGCCAGACGGCGACCACGAGCATGGCCGGCACCAGCCACACGAGCGGCAGGAGATTCCCTCGCGGCGATGGTTCCCTCGCGGCAATCGAGTCGCGGATCATGCCGGCTCCTTTCGCAGCGCCCGTCGGAAGCGCTTTTGCAGCGCCCGCCGACGGGATCGCGTCCACCACCGGACGAAGCCCCGGCGGGCGCTGTCTGCCGCATCAGCTTCGGCCCGCCGCATGGCTTCCAGCAACCGGCGATCCTCGGTGACGACGCCGCGGGTAGGCCACCGTCGCAATCGCTCGGCGATGGCGGCATGGTCGGTGTACCGCCCGAGGGACTCCTGGAGCGACTCGAGTGTCTTTTCGCACTTCGCCCGATGCGATGGCGGGAGAACCGGCGCGAGGATTTCCAGGCTGTAGCGAAGCCGCTTGCCATCGATGCGCAGGCGATGCAGTTCCCCTGCACGGCGGGGTCCACGGCTGGCCCGATCGAAGAACCGGCTGACCAGTCGTTTCATACGTCTGCGGCAGTACGCGGCCGGCGGCGGCGCGTGCCCGCCCTGGGCGATGCGATCGACGAGTCTCCCCGCCCGGCCCGACCAGTTCGACTCGGCGAGCCGCTCCCGCTGCTCGATGACGGACTGGCGAGCCGCCGGCCTCTGTCGTGCGAGCATCGCGATCAGCCGGCGGCGGGCGGTGACGCCTGACGACGGGGGCGAGTCGCCACTGATCCGTTCGACCAGCACGTCGAGATCCCGGGCGTCACCCGCTGATCGCCGGATCCTGCGCAGCCGACGGCGAAACCAGCGGCCACCGCCATCCGGCACGAGATCATCGAAGGCGTCGAATGCGGCGATCGCCCTCCGGGTCGCGACGCGAAGACGATGAACGCTCTCCCCGTCGTCGAGGTCGCCGCAGGCCGCATGCAACCCCCGCCAGACGGCCTGCAGCCTGAGGCGGATTGTCCGGGCCGCCAACTCCCGGACCGAACGGTCGCCATGGCCGGGCTCGTCCGAGCCCTCCGCTGCTTTGAAACGGCGACCGGTCATGCACCTCTCCCACCGTCGTGAAAACCCGGCCGCTGGTCAATTGGCGAACCGCTGCCAGGTGTAGGCTAGGCGGGGAGTTGGGCCGTTTCCAGCGCCCGCAGCGGCACGGGCGACGCACCGGGCCCTCAGCGGACGCCCACCGTTCCTGGCCCGGGCGACGGCGGGAGGGTTTCGACTGGCCGTTTGGTGACGATCACGTCCGAGGCGAACACCGTTCCACCGGCCATCGCCCCGTCACCGGTCCAGAGCCGCCCCTTGAGTTCGATCCGGTCACCGGCGGAGACGAGGTCGAGCCGCGGGGCATCGACCGTCACCACCACGTCATCGGCCACTTCGACGGTCACGCGGCGGATCTTCCCCGCATCCACCTTGAGGACCAGCGTGCTTCGACCGACGTTCTGAATGGTGCCGACGACGGTCTCGAGCCGACCCGAGCGGACCTCGTCGGGCACAAAGTCCGCCGGTGGCACGACGATCTCCAATGCCTTGACTGGTTCGGTTCCCCGGCCGGTGTCATCGACCTGGGCTCGGAGCCGCACCACGGCGCCCCTGGCGAGCGATGCCGCCGGGACGGGCCCGCGAACGGACAGGCGGGTGACCCCGGCGGGGTGCAGCTGGGCGACGAGGCTCTCATGGCCACTCGACGATGCGGCATCCCCAGCGAACGCCACGATGCCTCCAGCCCGGTCGCCGGTGGTTGCCTGCACCACGCCGCTGAACTCCGCCTCGGGAAGCCGGTCGATCACGAGCTTGTTCTCGGCGACCGGCACGGTGATCGCCCGGTTCGACCCACGGCAAGCCCCGAGGCTCCAGAGCCGCTCGTAAGCCCGCTGAAGCTTGGCGGACTTGTAGAACACACCCCACTGGATCGTCCCGTCGGCCGAGAGAGGCGGCGGCGACTCCTCGGCCGAGGCGTACGGGTTGTACGGGCCGACCTGCCCCCTGACGGCCGCTGATGTCGCCAGGAGAACCGCACATGCAAACACGAGCCGCTTCATCGCGAAGACTCCGCTGGGGATGGTCGATGCCACCTCTCGTCCAACGGTACTTCGGCCCGAGGCGGGCCGCAAAAGGGCCCGTTCCTCAACCATGCCGGATATGCCGAATCTGACGGTGCACCGCCCGTACACCGCCGTCGTTCGGCCTTCCGCTCGATCACCCCCCGGCGTCGGATCCCGCGGCGGCGCCGTCTCCGGAGGAGTCGACGACGGCGTCGGACGGCGTGGCCGCCTCCAGCAGCGGAAACTGCCTCGCCAGCACGTTCTCGCGGTCCATCCGCAGCGACTCCAGCGCCTCGGGCCGCACCCGGACTTCGGCTGACTGGAAGGTGTTGAAGCCCGTTCCGGCCGGGATGAGGTGGCCGAGGATGACGTTCTCCTTCAGCCCGACGAGGTTGTCGATCTTGCCCGCCAGTGCAGCCTCCGTGAGCACCTTGGTCGTCTCCTGGAAGCTTGCCGCCGAGATGAAGCTCGAGCTCTGCACGCTCGCCTTCGTGATTCCCAACAGCTGCGTGCTGGCGGTGGCGGGCTTCGGCTTGGCGCCCTTCGCCGCGGCCCCGCCGAGGGTCTCGATCTGGGCGTTCGCCTGAGCCAGGACGTCCTTGGGAACGACACTCCCTGCCGTAAACTCGCTGTCGCCCTTGTCGGTGACGCGGACGCACTCCGCGAGCCGGTCGTTGGCGGCCCTGAACTCGAACTTGTCGAGCACGCTCCCGGGGAGGAGCGAGGTGTCGCCGACCGACTCGATCTTCACCTTTCGCAGCATCTGCGAGACGATGATCTCGATGTGCTTGTCGTCGATGTCGACCCGCTGGCTGCGGTAGACGTTTTGGATCTCGCGAACGAGGTACTGCTGAACGGCCTCTTCTCCCGAAATCCGCAGGATGTCGTGCGGGACGAGCGGACCATCGACGAGCGCCTCGCCTGCCTTGACGATGTCGCCGGCGTGCACGCGAAGGTGCTTGCCGTGCGTCACGAGATGCTCCCGCTCGAGGCCACTCTCATTCTTGACCACGATCGTCCGCTTGCCGCGACGCTTCTCGCCCAGCAGTTCGACCTTGCCGTCGATCTCGGCCATGATTGCCGGATCCTTGGGCTTGCGGGCCTCGAAGATCTCGGTGACGCGGGGCAGACCGCCGGTGATGTCCTGCGTGCCCGAGGCCTCACGGGGCGTCTTCGCAAGGATGTGGCCTGCGGCGACCATCTCGCCCGGCGACACCTCGATGTAGGCCTTCTCCGGCAGGTAGTAGAAGTCGAGGATCTTGCCCGACTCGTCCTCGAGCACGACCTGCGGGTGGTAGACACCCTTGTGCTCCATGACCATCCGACGAAGGTGGCCGCTGGGGTCCTTCTCCACGCGGAGCGTCTCGCCTTCGACGACGTCCTCGTAGCGGACCTTTCCGGCGACCTCGGAGAGGATCGGGATCGAGTGGGGGTCCCACTGGACGAGAACCGTGCCCGGCTTGACCTCGTCGTCCTCCTTGACCTTGAGGATGGCGCCGGCGGGAATCTCGAACTTGTCGAGCTCGCGTCCCTTGGCGTCCATGATGGCGATCTCACCGTTGCGGGCCAGCACGACGGCCTCGCCCTGCTCGTTGTTCACCGTCCGCAGACGCGTGAATCGAACCGTGCCGCCACGCTTCGCCTTGTACTCGCTCTCCTCGATGGCCCGCTGGCCGACGCCACCGATGTGGAACGTCCGCATCGTCAACTGCGTCCCGGGCTCGCCGATGCTCTGGGCGGCGATGATGCCCACCGCCATGCCCTCCTCGACCAGCGCGCCGGTCGAAAGATCCATGCCGTAGCAGAGACGACACACACCCAGCGGCGCCTCGCAGGTCAGCGGACTGCGGACCTGGATCTTCTCGAGGCCGAGTTCCTCGACCTGTCGGGCCACCTTCGGCGTGATGAGTTCGTCCTCCCTCACGACCACCTCGTCGGTGACGGGGTTCCGGATGTCGCCGCGGCTGACACGGCCCCGGATGCTGTCGGCAAGCTGGACCTCGACCTTCTCGCCCCGGTAGATCACACCCTTGTTGATGCCCTGCGTGGTGCCGCAGTCGTGCATGGTCACGACCACGTTCTGGGCCACGTCGGCGAGCTTCCGCGTCAGATAGCCCGAGTCAGCGGTCTTGAGTGCGGTGTCGGCGAGTCCCTTGCGGGCACCGTGCGTGGAGCTGAAGTACTCGAGCACCGTCAGACCCTCTCGAAAGTTCGCCTTGATCGGCGTCTCGATGATCTTTCCCGACGGCTTGGCCATCAGGCCTCGCATGCCGGCGAGCTGACGGATCTGCTCCACGCCGCCACGGGCGCCGGAGTGGGCCATGAGGTGGATCGGGTTCACGTAGCCCGACCGACGGTTGTCCTTGGCGTCGGTGTCCTGCTCCAGCTCGGCCATCATCTCCTTGGTGATCTGCTCGCGTGCGTGCGTCCACACGTCGAGCACCTGGTTGTACCGCTCACCGTCGGTGATCATGCCCTTCTGATACTGCTTGAGGATCTTGAGCACGCCCTTTTCGGCTTCGCCGATGATCCGCGTCTTACTGGCCGGCGTGATCAGGTCGTCCGTGGCGAACGACAGGCCGCTGCGGGTGCTCCAGCTGAACCCCACGCGATTCATGTCGTCCAGCAGGTCGATCGTCTTGCGGCGGCCCAGGGTCTGGTAGCAGTCGGAGATCACGCGGGCCAACTCGCTCGACCGCATCGGAATGTTGTAGAAGAGCATCCCCTCGGGCAGGGCCGAGTTGAACAGCACACGTCCCGCGGTCGTCTCGATGACGGCCCCCGGCTTTCCGAGCGCCTCGACGTCGGTCTTCAGCCGACGGTGCGGCGGCAGCTTGACCTTGATCTTCGCGTGGGTGTCGAGCTTCCGCAGGGAGTGCGCGATCTCCACCTCGGCGAAGTCCTTGAACACCATCCCCTCGCCCTTGCGGCCGGGAATGGCCATCGTCAGGTAGTAGCAGCCCATCACCACGTCCTGAGACGGCGAGATGATCGGCGCCCCGTTGGCGGGGCTGAAGATGTTGTTGGTCGACAGCATCAGCGTGTGGGCCTCGACCTGCGCCTCGATCGAGAGCGGCAGGTGGACGGCCATCTGGTCGCCGTCGAAGTCGGCATTGAAGCCCTTGCAGACCAGCGGATGCAGCTTGATGGCGTTGCCCTCGACGAGCACCGGCTCGAACGCCTGGATGCCCATGCGGTGCAGCGTGGGGGCACGATTGAGGAGCACCGGGTGATTGCGGATCACCTCCTCGAGGATGTCCCACACCTCGGCGTCCTTCCGCTCGAGCATCTTCTTGGCGCTCTTGATCGTGTCGGCGTGGCCGAGTTCCTTGAGCCGGCGGATGATGAACGGCTGATAGAGCTCGAGTGCGATCTTCTTGGGAAGACCGCACTGGTGCAGCCGCAGGTTCGGGCCCACCACGATCACCGACCGTGCCGAGTAGTCGACGCGCTTGCCGAGCAGGTTCTCGCGGAACCGGCCCTGCTTGCCCTTGATCATGTCCGTGAGGCTCTTGAGCGGGCGGTTGCTCGACGCGAGCACGGGCCGCTTGCAGCGGTTGTTGTCGAACAGGGCGTCGACGGACTGCTGCAGCATCCGCTTCTCGTTGCGGATGATCACCTCGGGCGCATTGAGGTCGACGAGCTTCTTGAGCCGGTTGTTGCGGTTGATGATCCGGCGGTAGAGGTCGTTGAGGTCGCTCGTGGCGA
>CAIKWU010000311.1 GCA_903831155.1 uncultured Planctomycetaceae bacterium
CGGCAGTCCATGCCACGGTACGGACGCCCCTCGAGAAGAGCGGTTTCAAGGCGGGCTCGAGCCGACGTGACAAATCCGGCCTTGAGCGTGGATAGAAAGCTCCTCGGCGCCTCCACGATCGGGCCGCATCCAGCCCGATCAGCTCCGGCTGTTGCTCCTCATGATCCGCCCCACTCGGCCGACGCTGGCCGAAGTGCCATTGGCCGACCTGTCCTTGGGATGGTGGAGGTGCCGTCGCCCGACCTATCCCTGGCTCCTCTTTGGGGCAACCCGCTCGGTGAAGACGACTGGTCCGGTCCGCGTGGTGTTATGAATCGCGGCCAGCCTCACGAGTTCCGCCCCCACCACCCCGAGCTTGCTCACGATCGCCTTGCGATGCGTGTTGACGGTGTGGACGGAGATCCCGAGAGAGTCAGCGATCTGCTGGGTCGTCATGCCCTTGCCGATCCGCTCGAACACCTCCAACTCCCGCGGCCGGAGCAGCGTTGCAGCGTCGCGCATCCTGGCCCGCGGCAAACCACCGAGCCGGCGCCGCACCGCCGCTTCGACTTCGAAGCGGAGTGACTCGATGGCTGCCGTCTTGTCGATCACCGCCGCGACACGGGGCGCGAGGTCCTGCGGACAGATCAACTCCTCCGCCATGCTCGACAGCACGATGCAGGCGACGTCGCCATTCCGTTTGACTGCCCCCCGGAGGACATCGAGCCCGTCGCCGTCGGGAAGCTTGAGATCGAGGATCAGGAGGTCGACCTTCTCGTCCGCGGCGAGCGCGACGCCGGCGGCGACCGAGGTCGCGAGCATGACGCTGCCGATGCCCGGGGAGGTGCGGAGCATGCCCACGAGGAGCTGGCCAATGAGCGTGTGATCCTCGACGACGAGGCACGTGAGCGACTCTCGGGGCGCGGCAGCGGCCGGCGCCTGCGGGGATGCTGCGGGCTTCGCCATCACGATGTCCTCCGGTTCAGTGGCAGGCGGAGCCTGATCTCGGCGCCGCCGAGCGGCGAGCGGCCTACTGACATGCTGCCTCCATGGTTCTCGACGCAGGTCCGCACGAGATAGAGCCCCAGCCCCGTGCCGTCGGGCTTGGTGGTCTCGAACGGAAGGGCCGCGATGCGTTCCGGCGGCATCCCCGGCCCGCTGTCGCCGACGACGATCTCGACGACGCCATCCGCGTTTGCTAGTTCGATCGCGAGTTCCCGCCGGCCTGCGGGCTGGGCGGCGATCGCCTCGACCGCGTTGCGGATCAGGTTAACCACCGCCGTCTTCAGTTGCGGGCCGTCACCGTCGATCTGCACGCGGTCGTCGAGGCCCGTCTCGTGGACGGTGATCCCGTGATCGAGGATCAGTATTCTTGAATACAGCACGGCGCCGCTGACCACGTCGGCCACATGGAAGGGCTGGTACTCCGAGCGCGCGTTCCGCAGGAGCGCCTTCATGCGGCCGATCATGTCGACCACGTGTTGCGATTCGGTGAGCATCTGCTCGAGGTAGGCTTGCGTGTCATCCGCACCGAGCATCTGGCCATGCAGCCGTTCGATCGCGCACTGCGTCTCGAGGAGGATTCGGGCAAGCGGCTGGTTGATCTCGTGGGCCGATGCGGCGGCCGTCAGGCTCGTCTTGAGTTTTCGTTCGAGGTCGCGCCTGAGGGCCTCCTCCCGCCGGCGCTCCAGTTCGCGGGCCTGGGCAACTTCCGCTTCGGCCTGCACCTGGGCCGTGATGTCGAAGTTGACGCCCAGTTCGTGCGTCGGCCGGCCCTGAGAGTCGCGAATCGACGTCGAGAGGCCCTTCACATGCCGCACGCCGCCGTCGGGTCGGACGATGCGATACAAAAACTCGCCATGCACGCCCTGCTCGATGGATCGGCGTGTCTCCTCCTGCACCCTCGCCAGATCGTCAGGGTGGACGTGCGGCTCCCACCGTCCACAAAACTCCCCGCGCTCGAGGCCGTAGATCTCCAGCATTTGGTCGTCCCACGTCTCGCGTTCGGTCGCGAGGTCGCGGGTCCAGAAACCAATGCCCGCCGCCTCGGCCGCCAACTGCATCCGCTCGGCCATCTCCCGCAGCCGCTCCTCGGCCTGCTTCTGAAGGCTGATGTCGACCATGACACCTTCCCAGATCGTGCCCCCGCCGGGTCGACGCCGTGGATTCGACTCGATCGAAACCCAGCGGGTGGCGTTTCGCACGATGATCCTGCCCTGCCAAAAGAACGGGCGGCATTCCGCCATCGCAGTGGCACTCAGCGCGGCGAAGGCGACCTGTTCGGCCGGATGGACAGCCTTGAAGGCGAGAGACGAATCGGCCAGTACGTCGTCCCGGCGAAGGTCGAGCATCTCCACCCATTTCCGGCTTACGAACGTGAACCGGGGGTCGTGCCCTTCGGTATTCTCGATGATGTAGGTACCCACGGGGATGTTTTCAGTGAGCTCGTACGCCGCGAGTTCGAGTTCGGCCTTGGCGCAGCGGAGTGCCTCCTCCGCGACCCTGCGCTCGGTGACGTCGGTGAAGGTCACGAGCAGCACGTCGCCGCTGACGGCCGCCCCGATGAGCACGTCACGGATGCTGCCGCTTTTGCACGTGACGCGAAACTCCATCGACTCGACCCGGCCATGCTGCAGGCGGGCCCGGCCCACGGCGGCATCCCAGTGCTTGAACACGTCGCGCCGGTAAGCGGGATCGGGATAGGCCTGCAGGGCCCAGGCCTCGACGGTGGGAATCTCGACGCGCGTGTAGCCGAAGAGCCAGACGAAGTGCTCGTTGAGAAACAACACCGTGCCCGGCTCGTCGAGCCGGTTGACAGCCATCGCGACCGGGAGGTTTTCGAGGAACCGGCCGAGGTCGTGGCCGATGCTGTCGAGGTCCTCGAATTCGACGCCCTGAGATGGTGTCACCGCTTGAATCCGTCGGGCTCCTGACGACGCGTCCCCGCGTCGATGCTGTTCAGTATGGAGAAGAACATTCCGGATCGGTACCCCGCGGCGAGACGACGGGCCCCGGAGTCACTAGGACTAGTGATCCGAATCGCCCCGCAATCGCTAGGAATCGTGAGATGAATCGCTCCACGGTCGCGTGCCTCCGTGGTGCGAATCGCTCCACCTGCTGAGGGCCCGGCGTGCGATGGCGATCCGCGCTTGTGCGAGACGCCCTGGAAAACCTGCGTCGCGAGCCGGGCGTCTTTCATTGACGCAAGGCCGCCGAGGTTTGGCACGCGGTGTGCAGCAAGGAATGGCGAGTCTCTCGTGCCCGGGCCCGCACCGCCACGAGGATTCGTCACCGTTCCCCTCGCACGCCCCCATCCTCACCAGCCTCTTGTCCCTCAGGAAATCGTAACATGAACGCGCTTCGAACCGTTCCCGGAGTTCCCCTGTCGCCCCGCCGCCTGCCGCTCGTCGCCCGTGGCGTTGCGGCCGTGCTCGCGTGTGCCGTGCTCGCCGCAGGCGTAACGCCCGTCCATGCCCAGATCGTCGTGGGTGGAAACGGCAGCAACACGACCGACAGCACGTCCTACAGCGGCACCCAGTCGCTGACGAAGATCGGCACCAACACCGTGACGCTCACGGGTGCGAATAGCTACACCGGCGCGACGAACGTGAATGACGGCACCTTGATGATCGGCGCGAACAACGTTCTCCCCGATACCTCGCCCGTCGTCGTCAACGCCGGGGCGATCTTCAGCACCGGTTCGTTTGGGGATTACATCGGCAGCCTCTCCTTGACCGGCAACGCGTCGGTCGCCGGCAGCGGAGCGTTCATTATGACGCAAGGCGCTTCAGGGACCGCCAGCCTCAAGACTGCGACGGCGACGGGTACGAACAATCTCATTGCAAGCAACATCGGCATTTCCTCGTCTCATGGCGGCGTGGGTGGAAACTCCACGCTGCGGTTCGACGTGCAGGGGCCGAGCGACACGCTCCGCGTCACCGGCGTGATCGCCGACAAGTCGTTCGACGGCGGCGGCAGTGCGACCAGTGGCACGATCAGCAAGATCGGCAATGGAACGCTGACTCTCTCGGGCAGCAACACCTATAGCGGCGAGACCTTCATCAACGCCGGCACTGTGGTGGCGGACAATAACAGGGCTCTGGGTGCCGGCGGCGTCTTCGATGCCACGAAGACCACCGTGGCCGCTGGGGCGACCCTCGCCTTGCAGGGCACCATCAGCATGGACGAGCACATGCACATCTTCGGGAGCGGCGTCGGCGGACTGGGCGCGATCCGCAACCTCAGCGGAAGCAATGCGCTTACCGCCAGCGGCTATGCCTTGCGATCCGACGTCACGGTGGGAGCCGACGACGGACAGTTGACCATCGCCGGAGCCATCGGCCAGCAGGGCGGCGTCTATGGCGTGACGAAAGTTGGCGCGGGCACGCTCGTGCTGGGTGGCAGTAACACGTGGTCCGGAGGAACCAGGGTCGACGCAGGCGACCTGGTCATCGGTGCGGGAGGCGCGCTTCTCAACACCGGCAGCGCGCTCACCGTCAACAACGGCGCAACGGTCACCTTCGCCCGCCAGGATGTCCTCGGATTCCACACCGCAACCATCACGATGCCCATCGTGCTGAATGACGGCGGTCTTCTCCAGAACAGCGGTACTTTCTTCAACACCCTTGGCGCCCTCACGCTCAATGGCGGCACACTCCAGGCCAATGCCGTGCAGCCCGCGTCGGGCCAGTCGTTCGCCCTCAAGGGCACCGTCACCGTCGCCGGCACCTCCACGTCCACCATCACCGGCAACGGCATTGCCCTCGGCGCGGCTTCCGTCAACGGCACCACCTTCGTGGTGAACGACGGTGCTGCAGCCACGGATCTACTCGTCACCGGCGTGCTCCGGGACGGCTCCGGCAACACGTTTGGGACCTCGCAAGCCAGCTCGCTCACCAAGGCTGGTGCGGGCACGATGGTGCTCACCGGCAGCAACACCTACTCCGGCACGACCACGGTCTCTGCCGGCACGCTCGTCGTGAACGGTGTCAACTCGACGAGCAACACGACAGTTGCCGCGGGGGCCACGCTCGCCGGCTCCGGTACGGTGGGCTCCGGTACGGGCGGCACTACGGCCACGATCGCCGGCATTCACTCCCCGGGCAGCTCGGTCGGCGTGCAGACGGTTTTCAGCGACCTGATCTATCAGGCCGGGTCCAGTCTCCTCTGGGAATTGGCCGGCAACACGTCCAACGCGGGCAGCTTCGACCAAGTCTTGATGCCGGGCAGCAATCTGAACTTCTCCGGCTCGACCGCCCTCACGATGTCGTTTGACGGCGCGGGCAGCACCGTCAACTGGGCGGATGCCTTCTGGAACGATGATCGGTCCTGGATCGTCTGGGACCACGCCGACCTCGGCTTGGGTTCCACCACCGGATTCGGCAACCTGACGCTCGGCGGC
>CAIKWU010000312.1 GCA_903831155.1 uncultured Planctomycetaceae bacterium
ACGGTCACGAAGGAAGTGCCGGTGCAGAAGTGCGTGACGGTCGCCGTCGAGGTGCCCGTTGAGAACGCCTGCGGTGGCTGCGGTGACGCCGGCTCGGCCGGTGCTGCCGGTGGCTGCGGTGGCGACGCCGGTGCCTGCGGCGGTTGCGGCGAGGCTTCGGCCTCGGCCGGCGACTGCGGCGGTGCCTCGGCCGCTTGCGGTGAGTGCGGTGGCCGCCGTCGCGGCTGCGGCTGCCGTCGCTGCAAGTAAGCACTGACTGCATCGGGCGCAAGCCCGATCTGCCGTGCCCACAGGGGGGCCGGGCGTGAAAACGCCCGGCCCCCCGCTTTTTCGCCCCCAGAGTTGCCCAGTTCTCGGGAATCTGGTCGAGTAACTGCCCCTGGGTCAGGCGGGATCCGGGCGATTTCTCGCAGGGAGGCGGACTGATGCTCGATGCCTGCACGGCGGTCGCCGACGATGCGGCGACCCACGGTTCACGAACCGGAGAGACGTGGATTCACGAGGCCCGCAGGGCCGTCCGTGGGGCCCACGTCGACTTCTTCCGCCCGTCGCCGGTTCGCTACTGGACTGATTTCCTCGTCAGCCTGGTCGCGGCCTACGTGTCCGCCGGCGTCTACCTGACATCGCCCCTGGGGTCGTGGCCGCAGCTGGTCGCCTTTCCGATCGCCGTGTTCTGGCTCTACCGCATGGGGTCGCTCGTGCACGAGGTCTGCCATCTCGGCGAGCATGAGATGCCGTTTTTCAAGGCCGCGTGGAACGTGCTCGGCGGCGTGATGATCCTGATGCCGAGCCCGTTCTTCACCCGCCATCACCGCGACCACCACAGCCAGCGGTACTACGGCACGCCGCAGGATCCCGAGTATGCGGCCAACATGGTCGAGGCCGGCAATCTCACGAGCGTGCTCGTCTACGCCCTCAAGATCATGGCCATGCCGATCGTCGTTTTCCTGCGGTTCCTGCTCGTGCCGCTCACCTTCGTCACCCCGGGCATCCGCGAGTGGACCCTCCGGCATGCCTCCGCCCTGACCTTCAACCGCCACTATGAGCGGAGGCTCACCGCGGCCGACCGCCGGGCCATCCTCGCCGCGGAGATCCCCTGCTTCATCCGGGCGGCGCTGATCCCCACGCTCGTGGTCCTGGGCCTCAACGACTGGACCCGCATCCCGCTCCTCTACGCGCTCGCCGTGGCGACCGTGGCCCTCAACCACATGCGATTCCTCGCCGACCACCACTGCGAGGGCGACGGCTCCCACTCCGACATGGAGTCGCACATCACCGACTCCTGCAACTTCACCACGAACGACCCGCTGACCCTCCTCTTCTTTCCGTTCTCGATCCGCTACCACGCCCTGCACCACCTCTTCCCCTCGATGCCGTATCACAACCTGCGCCGGGCGCACGAGCACCTCGTGGCCACGCTGCCGGCGAGTTCGCCGTATCGGTCGCTGGAGCGGCCCGGCTGGTGGAGCGTGGCCCGGCGGGCGATCTTCGGCGGCAGTCCATCGGCGTGCTGACGGCGGGCCGGCTGCTTGCATCCGGCCCGGGAAGATGGTCTTTTAATTCGATCCTTCGCGGGCCTTCGTCGGCCTGCACGAACAGCCTGGAGAGACGAGTCATGACGGTGTTTTCGACGCGAGGAACAGTGGTCCGCGGATCCTGCCTGGCGGTGGCGATGGCGCTTGCGGCGGCAGGCTCGGCCCGAGCTCAGGCGACCACGGCGCCGGTCACCCCGGCCGTGGCGGCCGTCGTGAAGGCGGTGGCGACCGAGGCCGAGGCGACCGTGAAGGCGTTCAACGCCGGCGATGCCGCGGCCCTCGCGGGCATGTTCATCGAGGATGGCGAGGTCGTCGACGAGAACGGCACCGTCACGGAGTCCCGGGCCGAGATCACGGCGCTCTTCAAGCGGTTTTTCGAACGGTTCCCCAAGGCGACACTCGAGATGGAGGTGACCGACGCCCGCGAGATCGGCGACGACGTGGTGATCGAGGAGGGCGTGCGCCGCATCACGACCGATCAGGCCGCCGCGGCGGCGCAGGTGCGGTACGTTGCGGTCCGCACGAAGCAGGGTGACCGCTGGCCGCTCGCCTCCTACCGCGAGTTCTCCGACGACCCGCTGCCCACGCCGACGGAAATGCTCGCCACGCTCGACTGGATCGTCGGGGACTGGGTCGACGAGAGCCCCGACGGCAAGACGCAGATCAGCTACCGCTGGACCGAGGACGGCAACTTCCTGGTCGGCGAGTACAACCTCTCGGTCGGCGGCCAGCCGGCGTCGAAGAGCGTGCAGCGGATCGGCTGGGATCCCGTCGAGGGCACGCTCCGCTCGTGGACGTTTGACTCGGACGGCGGCTTCAGCGAAGGCGAGTGGCTGGGCACGGACGAAGGCTG
>CAIKWU010000313.1 GCA_903831155.1 uncultured Planctomycetaceae bacterium
ACGGGGAGCAACTGGAGCAGCGGCACGGTTCCGGGCACGGCCGACCTTGCGATCATCGGCAACGGCGGCACGGCCACGCTCACGCTGGCCGGCACCTCGGCGGGCGCACGATTCTCCGTCGGCCAGGACGGCAGCGGCACGCTGCTGATCCTGGGCGGTGGCACGATGACGACGAGCGGGGTCTCGTACGTCGGCCGGACGCAGGGCGCGGCGGCCGCGGCCGGCGCCGGCACGCTGGTGCTCGATGGCTCGTCCACGCTCCGTCACACCACCTCCGGCGAACTCTTCATCGGCGTGGGCAGCGGCACGCGGGGCGTGGCGGGGGCGATGACGGTGAACGCCGGGAGCACCTACGACCATGCCTCCGGCGGCAACGTCGTGATCGGCCAGACCAACGGCTCGGGCACCAACGCCTCGACGGGTGGCCTCACGGTCGCGGGGGGCGCGTTCACGATCGCCTCGAACGAGCTCGTGGTGGGGTCGCGGACCTCCGGCACGGCCTCGGTGGTGGGCACGATCACCGTCACCGACGGCGGTGCGTTCGCGGTCAACAACTGGACCAAGTTCGGCAGTGGCGGCGGCACAGGGCGGCTTGTGATCTCGAGCGGTTCGTTCACGAAGGCGGGCACCGGCAACCTGATGTTCGGCGACTTCAACGGCCGCGGTGAGGTGACGCAGACCGGCGGCACGCTGACGAACACCGCCGGCACCGTGCAGATCGGCGCCTGGGGCACGAACGGCGTGGGGGTCTACGATCTCTCATCGGGCACCTTCGCCTCCACGACGACGATCGCGGTCGGCAGTTCCAACGGCAACGGCACGCTGAACGTGAGCGGTGGCCTGGTGAGAAAGACCGGCGCCGGCGACCTCGAGGCCGGCACGGGTGCCAGCGGCCGCGGCACGATCAACGTGTCGGGCGGCCTGGTCGACGTGCAGGTCGGCGACCTCGCCATCGGCGCCGCCGACGGCGCTAAGGCGTCGCTCAACCTCTCCGCCTCCGGCGAGGTCCGGGCCCCGATCCTCGTGCTCGGCAAGGCGGGCGCGGCGACGAGCGGCACCGTGAATCTCAACGGCGGGACGCTGCGGGTGAACCAGATCACCGGCGGTGTGGGCGGGGCGGGCTCCGCATTCGTGTTCAACGGCGGCACGCTGGCCGCCCGCGCCGACCAGACGTCGTTCGTGACGGGCGTCGGCTCGGCCACGATCGCGGCCGGCGGTGCCGTCATCGACACCCAGGGCTACGCGGTGACCGTGCCGCAGGTGCTCTCGGGCTCCGGCGGCCTCACGAAGGCGGGTGCGGGAACGCTGTCGCTCACCGGTGCGAACACCTTCAGCGGGCCGGTGGCCGTGAGCGGCGGCAGGCTCGTCGTCACCACTGCGGCCGCCGCCACGGGCAGCGTCACGCTCAGCGCCTCGGCAACCCTCGGCGTGACCGTCGCAGGCGGGCTCGACACGCAGTTCACCACATCGGCCCTGACGCTCGGCTCGGCCTCGGGCCTGACGATCGACCTCTCGTCGTTCGGCAATCCGAGCCTCGCGCCGCTGAACGTGACCGGCGCCCTGACGACGTCGGGGGCATCGACGATCAACTTTCTCACCTCGGCCCCGTCCGTCGGCACGATCCCGCTCGTGAAGTACGGCAGCCTCAATGCGTACAGTTTCACGCTGGGCACCCTCCCGGCGGGCGTGCTGGCGACGCTCTCCAACAACACCGCCAACAAGTCGATCGACCTGATCGTGACGAGCGTCGCCCTGCCCCGCTGGGACGGCGGGCTGAGCGACGTCTGGAACGTGGGAACCACCGCCAACTGGGTCAACACGCTCACCGGGTCCACGACCACGTTCCAGAACGGCAACCCGGCGCTCTTCAACGACCTCGCGGCCGGCTCGACCGACGTGCAACTCAACTCCACGGTGCTTCCCGGCGCCACGACCTTCGCCAACGACACGAGGGCCTACAGCCTCGGGGGCACCGGCTCGATCAACGGCACGGGCGGGCTCACCAAGCAGGGGGCCGCGCCGCTGTCGCTCAACACCGTCAACGGCTACACGGGCGCGACGCGGCTCGAGGGAGGCACGACGTCGATCTCGATCGTGGCCAATGCCGGATCGCCGAGCGCGATCGGCGCGGCCTCCGCGGACCCGGCCAACCTCGTGTTCGCCGGCGGTGCCCTGGCCTACGCCGGCTCGACCGCCTCGACCACCCGCGGGTTCACGATCGGCGGCACGGCCAGCGTGCTCGATGTCGCGTCGCCGGGCACCGAACTCACCTTCTCCGGCAACGTCGCGGCCTCCGCGGGGCAGTTCCGCAAGATCGGCCCCGGCAGTCTCGTCCTCTCCGGCACCTCCAACACGCTCGGCTCCGATACGGCCGCCTACGCCTTCGCGGTGGACGCCGGCACACTTCTCGTCGGAGGCACCGCTGGCGGCGCGGCCAGCCGGACCAACACGGTGACCGGCGAACTCCGGGTCGGTTCGCTGGCCGACTCGTCGGCGGCCCTCGAGGTGTCGAACGCCACGCTGAACGTCTCGGGCTGGCTGTCGGTTGGCTACGGCCTCGGCAGTTCCGCGCAGACGGCGTCGGCCACGCTCACCAGCGCCGCCGTGCAGGCGGCGAACCTGCGGCTCGGGTTCGACAACGCCCTCCCCAACGCGTCGTCCCAGTCGTTCAGCATGACCAACTCGACCGTGAGCGTTGCCAACGAGGCGGTGATCGGCAACAGCGCCGGATCGTCGGCGGCGCTCTCCGTTCAGGGGGCCTCGTCGTTCGCCACCGCCGGCAACCTGATCCTGGGCAACGCCGTCGGGGCGACCGGCACCGCGACGGTGGGCGGCGTAAGCACGCTCGCCTCCGGCGACGGCCTCTACGTGGGCGACCTCGGCACGGGCGAACTCGCCGTCGTGGGCTCGTCCACGGTGAGCGCCGCCCGCCTGCTGATCGGTCAGGGGGCGAGCGGGCTCGGCACGATGACGGCCGAGGGCACGAGCCGGGTCAACGCCTCGATCTATGCCGCGGTCGGCAACTTCGGCGGCGGCAGCCTGACCCTGCGGGACAGTGCCTCGATGGCGGTGACCTACGACCTCAACGTCGCCGACCGGTACGTGTCGTCCGGCACCATGACGGTTCAGGATTCAGCCAGCGTGTCGGCGGGCTCCGTCTACGTGGCCAAGGGGGCGAATACGACCGCGGCGCTGCTGGTCAGCGGCGGAACCATCGCCGCGTCGAGCAACGGCGCGTTCGTCGTCGGCCGCAACGGGACCGGCTCGATGACGGTGTCGGGATCGGCGGTGGTATTCACGGGAACCTCGGGCCTCGTGCTTGCGGCCAACGCCGCCAACGCCGGCAATCCCGACGAGGCGGCGGCGGGCGTGGGCTCGCTCGATCTCAACGGCGGCCGCCTCGAGACCACGCTCATCCGCAAGGGACTCGGCACCACGGCCACGCTGACCCTCAACGGCGGCACCATCCGCGCCGCGGCGGGCGCCTCGGCGACGTTCATGACCGGGCTCGACAATGCGGTCGTGCTCCCCGGCGGCGTGACGTTCGACACCAACGGCCAGTCGCTCACGGTGGGTCAGTCGCTGGCCGACGGTGGCGGCGGCGGGCTGACGAAGCTCGGCTCGGGCACGCTCTCCCTCACGGGGCTCAACACCTACACCGGCGGAAACGACGTGCTGGCGGGCAAACTCGCCGTGCAGACCACCAGCCTCGCCAGCGGCGGCTACACGCTCGCCAACGCCACGAAGCTCGGCGTGATGGTCGGCGGGGCGGGCACGCAGCTCTCGGCGGCCGCGCTCACGATGACCGGCACCGCCGGCATCGACTTCGACTTCGCGTCGTTCGGCAATCCCGCGCTGGCGCCGCTCAACGTGCTGGGCATCCTCACCGCGGGCGGTCCGGTGACGCTGACCGTCACGGGCGTGCAGCCGGCCGTGGGGCAGATCCCGCTCATCCAGTACGGCTCGAAGACCGGAGCGGGCAGCTACTCGCTCGCGCCGATCACCGGCTACACCGCCTCGCTCGTCGACGACGGCGCGACGATCTTCCTCAACATCACGGGCATCGCCGCCCGGCAGTGGAACGGCCTGGTTTCGGGCACGTCGAACGGGTTGTGGAACGTCGGCTCGACCGCCAACTGGCTGATCCCGCCCACGACCGCCTCGACCTTCGCCAACGGCGATGCCGCGGTGTTCAACGACGCGGCCGCAGGCACGACCGACGTGGTCGTGGCCGCCGCGGTGAGCCCGTCGTCGGTCACCATCGACAACACCACGCTGGCCTACACGTTCAGCGGGACGGGGGCGATTTCGGGCACCGCGTCACTCGTCAAGCAGGGGGCGGGTTCGGCCACGCTCGCGACCTCCAACACCTACACGGGCGTCACGACCGTGGCAGGTGGCCGGCTCGCCGTCGCCACGCTGGCCAACGGTGGAGCAGCGAGTCCCATCGGGGCGTCGACGTCGGCCGCGGCCAATCTGGTGCTCGCCGGAGGCACGCTCGCCTACACGGGTTCCTCGGCGGCGTCGAACCGAGGCTTCTCCACGTCGGGCACCTCGGCCGGCGGCTTCGAAGTGACCAATGCAACGACGACGCTGACGATGTCAGGCAACGTGTCGGGCACGTCCACGCTCTTCAAGTCGGGCTCCGGCACGCTGAGGCTCACGGGCACGTCGATCGCGGTCGGCGCCGGGAGCGGCGACGCGGTCGCGATCCGGTCGGGCACGCTGGCGCTCGCCGGCACCGGCACCGGGGCCGCGTCGCAGACGAGTTCGTTCGCCGGTGAGGTCGTGGTCGGGTCGGTGGCCGATTCCGGCGGCAGCCTCACCGTGACCGACGCCACGCTGA
>CAIKWU010000314.1 GCA_903831155.1 uncultured Planctomycetaceae bacterium
CGTCACCCATCGCGGAGTCGCCCACCGTGCCCGGCCAGACCGGGGCCACCAGCGACCCGACCGCGAAGCCGTGGCCCGCGATCGTGTCAGCGATCCGCACGAGTTCGGAGTCGCTCGCCTCGGGGTTCGTATGCGGCAGGAAGAGGAAGTAGTCGATGCCGTCGAACTTCTGGCCGTTCACGCTCGCGGCGGCGGTCAGCTCGAGCATCCGCTCGAGTGAGATCGAGGGCTCCTGACCGGGGTCGGTGCCCTTGCCCACGAGGCCGGGCCACATGGCGTTGTGGAGCTTGGGCGCGGCGTGACTCATCGCTTCCCTCCGTTGGTGGGCAGGTCGGGGTGGACGTCGGGGCCGAAGTAGCGGAGCGACACGAGCGGACCCGGGCCCGTGTTCTTCACCACGTAGCCGGCGGCCGCGGCGTCGGCCGAGATGAAGAGCTCGTCGGCCGTCATCTGGCCGAAGCGGATCAGCGTGGGGGTGGCCACGTCGTGCCCGCCCACCGTGCCCTCGCCCTGCACCGTGATCCAGCCGCTGGCGCCTGCGTCCTTCACGGTGATGCTCGCCCCCGGCTCGAGCGTGAGTTCCTTGGCGCTGAAGAGCTGCTTGCCGTCCACGCGGCCGTAGACGATCCAGCGGTCGGTCGCGCCCGGCGCGCTTCTCGCGGCGTCCACGATCGGCTCGAGGTAGTTGCTCTCCTTGAAGTGGGTGTCGACGTTCTTCTCCCAGTCGAGCTGCCCGATGATGAAGTCGAGATCCCGGTGCTTCTCCTGCGGCATGTCCTTCACCAGCAGGCTCCACGGCACCGCCCGCCCCTCGACGAGCGACTGGAACATCGCGAACACGTCACTGCCCCACTGCGGCTCGTAGGTCAGCAGCGAGCCGGGGGCATGCAGCACGCCCGGCGGGATCAGCCAGCCGGTGCCCCGCTTCAGCCGGTAGGCCTTGGCGAGGTCGATGATGCCGTTGTCGCCGCGGTTCCAGTTCTCGAGGCACTTCCGCACGTCGTCCTTCGTGGTCCCTGGCTCCAGTCCCATGAAGGTGTAAGGGAAGTTGTTGTCGCAGTTGTTGTACTGCGGCGGAAAGTAGTAGCTCTCCGGCTTTCCCTCGTGGCCGACGAGGGCGGCGTCGGCGGCCGACTGGTGCATGTGGTGCGGGATCGGCCCCATGTTGTCGAAGAACTTCGAGTACACGGGCCACTTCTTGTAGCGGTCCCAGATCGCCGTGCCGACGAGCCTCGCTCCCCCTTCGGCCACGGCATCCCGGAGCAGAAACCGCTCGCCGTCGAGGACGCACCACGAGAGCCCCTCGTCGGGCACGCGGCCCTCGTTGGCGGCCTCGGTGGTGCTGGCGAACCACCGCTCGTCGATGCCGCCGCGGTCGAGGCCGTAGGCGTAGTAGTCGTCGGGGTGGAGGCGGACCCGCTTGCCGGGGTGGAGAAAGCTCCGCGGCACCCAGGTGGGGGAGAGCCTGAGGATGCCCCTGCCGGCGTCGAGCGCCCGGCCGAGCGAGGTGGCGACGTTCTTCGCCTCGGGCAGGATCGCGGAACCCTTCGCGACAGCGGTCATGAAAACCCTCCCTGGAGACCCCGGATATCGGATGCCGAACGACGCGTCTGACGAGGCTCGTTGTTGTAAAGGTGGTGAAGCCGCTCCGCAACCGTTTCCGGCGGCGAACGGCGGCCGGCGCGGCTGCGCGTTTTCACGCGTTGCTCCGGCGGCATACACTCGATCGCATGGGACGTGGGGCTGTCGTCGTCTCCGTGCTGATGGTGTGCGTCTTCGCGCACGGAGCGGCGCGCTCGTTCGCGGCCGCCGCGGAGGTCGTCGCGGCCGAGGCCGACATCCACGAGGTCGCCGAACGCGTGCTCGCCGCCACGGTGAGCGTGGCCTGTGCCGTCGATGGCGGCTCGTTCTCCGGATCGGGCTTCGTCGTCTCGCCGGCGGGACACGTGCTCACGGCCGCCAGTGCGGTGCCCGAGGGGGCGACGGACGTCACCGTGCTCCTGCCCGGCTGCCGGCGGATGCCGGCGTCGGTGGTCGCCGTCGACGCATCGCTCGGTGTCGCGCTCGTGCGGGTGGCCGTCGAGAAACCGCTGCCCTTCCTGCCGCTGGCGCGATCGCTCCCCGCCGTCGGCGACGTGGCCTACACGGCCGGCGACGTGGACGACGTGATGCTCGCCAACGGCCGGGCCTCCTTCAGCCACGGTGTCGTGAGCGGCCTCTACGACGTCGAGCGGCAGCCCGAGGCCGGGTTCGCCGGTCGCGTCATCGAGACGACCGCGGCCGTGAACCCCGGCTCCGACGGCGGGCCGCTCGTCGATGCCGCGGGCCGGGCGGTCGGCGTGATCAGCCTCGCGGTGTCGCCAGGACGGTGGCAGGGCGTGGCGGTGCCCACGGCCACGCTGCTCGAGCGATTCGCCCCACTCGGTTCCGGCGCCGTGCCCCTCGAGACCGACTCCGCGCCGTCGCCGCCGGTCGTGCCGCCGCTCGCCGGCCTGCGACGGGCCGCAGCATCGGTCGCCCCGTTCCTCGTCGGGATCGACGTGGAGCGGACGTGGGCTCCTGAAAGGCTCCCGCAGCTTTCGTGGGACGAGCACCGTCGCACCATCGAGGGCTGGGACAAGCTGCCTGCGCCGGAGCGGAAGAAGCGGTTCGCCGCGTTCGCCGTCCGATCCCGCATGCTCGACGTCAACCAGCTGCTCCGCCGGCCGCCGGGTCCGGCGACCGGTCTCGTCGTCGCCGCCGACGGCTTCGTGCTCACCAGTTCCTTCAATGTCGGCGACGACACGGCCTTCGTCGCCAAGGGCACCGGCCAGCCGCGACGATTCACGGCCGACGAGCCGGTCGAAAAGCTGCTGGCGGATCCCGAGGGCGGTTTCATTCAGCGTCCCAACCCGATCCGTCGCCTGACGGTCGTGCTCGCCGACGGCAGCCGTCGCGAGGCGAAGGTGCACGCCAGGCACGAGCCGCTGGGTGTGGTGCTCCTCAAGATCGATGCCGGGTCGCTGCCGTGGTTCGATCTCGCGGCCGCGGCCACCTCGCCGCAGCTCGGCGATCGCGTGGCGGTGGTCGGACTGGTCGCAGGGGGCACGGCCGCCGGCACCTTCAATCCGGGCATCGTCAGCGCGGCGTCGCGGAATCGCGGCTATCGGTTCCAGACCGACGCGCTGCTCAACTACGGCAACTCCGGGGGGCCCGTGGTCGATGCCGCCGGCAGCCTGCTCGGCATCGCCACCGCGCCGATCGAGCCCGACACCGTGATGGGCAGGATCTTCCCGCTGCAGCAGTTGATGCGGTGGAATCGCGCACCGAACTCGGGCGTGGGCTTCGTGGCCCGGGCCGACCGCATCCGGGCCGTGCTCGACGACCTCAAGGCGGGCAAGTCGTTCGAGCGGTTCCCGGGGCCGTTTCTCGGCGTGCAGGCCGACGAGTCGAAGGCGCTCGGCGACGACGTCGTGATCGGCTTCGTGGCGGAGGGATCGCCTGCCGCCAGGGCCGGCCTCAGGAAGGGCGATGTGATCATCGCCTACGACGGCGTCGAACTCGCGGCCTGGCGGGAGCTCACCGAGCGGATCGCCGGCGGCAAGCCCGGCGACTCGGTCGTGCTCACGATCCGCCGCAGGCAGAAGGGGCCGAGGCTCGTGATCGCCGGTCGCGACGTCGAGACGGCCGAGGATCTCGCCGCGCTCAAGAAGTCGCTCGCGCCGGGCGAGACGTTCGAGGGACGGCTCGTGACCGACGACCTCCGCGACCTCACGGTCGTGCTCGGGGAGAACAAGTGATGCGGATCTTCGGGCGAGCCGCCGCGACCGTCCTCGCCGCGAGCCTCGCGGTCGTCGCCGCGTCGGCTCCGGCCGGCGCCGCGGTGGACCTCGCGTCGCTCTGCGTGGCCATCCGGCCCGCCTACGTGTTCATCGCCGGCGGCAGCGGCGTGGTGATCCGCCCCGACGGGCTGATGCTCACGAACGATCACGTGATCGAGAATCGGCGGAGCTTCGACGTTCGTCTCGGCGACGGCCGCTCCTTCAAGGCCCGGGTGCTCGGCCGCGACGAGGTGGGCGATCTCGCGTTGCTCAGGATCGAGGTACCCGAAGGGGAGACGCTTCCGCACCTGCCGCTCGGCGACTCCGAGGCGGTGCGGGTGGGCGACGAGGTCGTTGCCGTCGGCAATCCCTTCGCGCTCGGCGTGCTCGACCAGTCGCCCACCTTCACGCTCGGGATCGTGTCGGCGGTCCATCACACGCAGGGCAACTACACCGAGTGCATCGTGACCGACGCCGAACTCAACCCCGGCAACTCCGGCGGGCCGCTCGTGACGATGGCCGGCGAGGTGCTGGGGATCAACGGACAGATCAGCACGCGGTACGGGCTGCGGAGCAACACCGGGCTCGGATTCGCGATCTCGTCCCGGCAGATCGCCCTCTGGCTGCCGCTTCTCGAGAAGGCGGAGGGGGGCGAGGTGAACCACGCCCGGCTGGCGGGCGTGCAGTTCGAGAGCCGCGACCGCGAGTCGCCGGCGAGCGTGGTGGTGAAGGACGTGGCCGACGACTCGCCCGCGGCGAAGGCCGGATTCAGCGCCGGCGACGCGATCGTGGCGATCGACGACGCGGCCGTGGCCAACGGGCATCGCCTCGCCGGGCTGATCGGCATCTATCCGGAGGGGCACGAGGCCGCGTTCCGCGTCCGCCGTGAGGGAGGCGAGCAGACGATCCATGCCGTGCTCACCGCACCGCAGCGATGCCGCACCGGCATCGATCTTGCGCGGCCGCGCGGGAGCGACCTCCTGCCGGTCGTGGAGGCGGTCGCGGCGGGATCGTCGGCGGAGGCCGCGGGCCTGAAGCCGGGCGACGTGATCGTGGCCTTCGCGGGCCGGCGGCTCGAGTTCTCCAGCCGCGACGAACGGCGGGCCTTCGACCGCGGCCTCCGCACGAGCATCGACGTGGGCGACATCGTCCCCGTCACCGTCCGTCGCAGCGACGGGGCCGACGGCACGAGCGAGGTGGAACTACGCCTCGTCGCCCGCTGACGCGGCCCCGATCGCGGCCGCGAGTTTCGCGACCGAGCAGGGAGCCGAGCCCTCGGCCTTGTTGTTGATCGTGATGAACACCTCCCGGCCGCGGGC
>CAIKWU010000315.1 GCA_903831155.1 uncultured Planctomycetaceae bacterium
AACATCGGCTCGCCCGGCACGGCGATCAACGCCGTCCCCGAGCCCTCGACGGTGGCGCTCGGCTCGATCGGCCTGGCGATCCTGGCGGCCCGGGCCGCCCGGCGGCGGAAGGCCAACGCCTGACGCTAGAGCGGACTGGCCGCCCGGGTCTCACCCCGGGCCGCCGTCCTGTCTGGAGCCTTTTGTTACTGACAACCCGCCCATCCCCGCGATTCTGCGGACTTGCTCACCATCCGCTCATGGGTGGCTGGCAAACTCCACGACATCGGCAATACTGCCTCCTTGGCGGACCGCGACTGCCCCCTTCTATGCCTTCCTTCTTCTTGGAGTGACGAGCCATGCGTTCAACGATCTTGCGGCGTGAGGACCTTTGGCGGGCAGTCATCGGCGTGGGCCTGCTGCTCGGGGGCGGTGTCGCCGAGCAGGCGCGGGCCGACGTCCTCGCGGGATGGGATTTCAGCACGCTCACGGGTGGCTCGGCCAACTTTGGCCCGTCGCCCATGGCCGCCACCACATCGGCCGCGGCAATCACGGTCGGCGGCCTGACCCGCGGCGTGGGCGTGGGCTCAACGGCGGGTTCCGGTGCCGCCCGAGCGTGGGGCGGAAATGCCTGGAACGGCAATGCGACGCTCGACGCAGCGATCACCGCCGGTGACTTCATCACATTTTCGTTCACGCCGACGTCTGGATATGCCATGTCGTTCTCCGACGTCGCGCCGTACAACGTTCGTCGCTCAAGTTCGGGCCCGACCACCGGGCAGTGGCAATATCAGCTTGGTTCAGGCACATTCACCGACATCGGCACGCCGATCACGTGGGGATCCGACGTCACCGCCACGGGGAACTCGCAGCCGACGATCACGCTCTCCAGCATCGGCGGCCTCCAGAACATCGCCGCCGGAACGTCGGTCACGTTCCGGATCGTGAACTGGAACGCGTCCGGCTCATCCGGAACGTGGTACCTGAACAGCCCGTCGACGACGGCAGATCTTGATTTCGTGATCAACGGCGTGGTCGATGCCGTCGGTGGCGCGAATCTCTTCTGGAACGGTGCCGGCGGCTGGGGCACGACCGCGCCGGGCAGCGGCGGCAGCGGGGCATGGAGCAACGGCGGTTCGTGGGATTCAGCACAGCGAGCGAACTTCGGCGGAACCGGTGGCACGGTCACGCTCGGCTCCGTGTCGGCGGCCAACGGCATCGCGTTGACGGCCAACGGCTACGTGCTCACCGGGGGGCAACTCTCCCTCACCGGCACCTCGATCCAGACCAATGCGATTTCAGTCACGGCCGGAAATGCTGCAACCCTGGCATCTGTCATCCAGGGCTCCACCGGGCTCACGAAGACCGGCGGCGGCACGCTCACGCTCGCCGGGGCCAACGACTTCTCTGGCGGACTGCGGATCCAGTCCGGCACGTTGGCGATCTCGGCAGCGTCGGCGCTTGGCGCCGCGGCGAACACGATCGAGATCACAGGGGGTGCCTTATCCACCACTGCGGGGATCGATCTCGGCAGCCGGTCGATCACCGGCGCTGACGGAGCCGCGGGCACCGCCACGCTCGCCGTGCCCGCAGGCGCGACGCTGACCACGTCGGGCAACGTCAACCTCAGTTCTCTGACGCTGCCGGCGGCAGCCACCATCGACCTCAACGGCACCAATCTCCTGGGCAACATCACCGCGGCGGCCACCTCGGGAACGACCCGGATCGAAGGCAACATCGACCTCGGCTCCACCGCCCGCACGATCGAGGTGGCCGCTGCCGGAACCCTCGTGCTCGACGGCGTGCTCACCAACAACTCGGGGACGGCCTCGGGCACGATCACGAAGCAGGGGCCCGGCACGCTCGTGCTCACCCAAAACAACGCGGCCACACTGACCACCTTCAGGGTCGGCGTCTCGAGCGGAACCACCGGAGGCACCGTGAAGATTTCCGACGGCGGAGCACTGGGCACCAACCAGACGCAGTTCAACCACGGCACGATCGAGGCGACTGCACCAATCACCATCGGTGGCGAAGTGTTCGGCACTCCTTTCGGTGGGCTGTCAGTGGGAGGCCGCACGGCGAGCCCAGCACGCCTCGCGGGCGACGCGGTGACCGTGCCCGGCACCGTGAGCCTTTTCGGCACTGGCTCGGCGGCCCCGATCAGGCTCGTGGTCGACAATGCAACGACGTTCTCGGGGATCGTGAGCGGCAGCACCACAGGCAGCATCAACGGCCTCTCGCTCGGCGGCACGGGATCCCTGCGGATCACCGCCAACGCCTCCGCGCTGACGGCACCGCTGACGCTTAATGATTCGGTGCGGGTCTCGGTGGTCAACGACGGGGTCGTGAGCGGCGGAGGCGTGGTCGGGTCAAGCCTGGTGACGGTGGGCGGCAGCGCGACGCTCGGCGGCAACGGCTCCGTGGGAGGGCTGGTGGTGGCGGCGGGCGGCAGGCTTGCACCCGGCATGAGCCCCGGCACGCTCTCGGTGACCGGCTCGGCGACGTTCGGCGCAGGCGGCAACTATGACTGGCAACTCTTCGACGCCACGGGTGCCGCCGGCACCGGCTGGGATTTGCTCTCGGTCGGCGGCGTGCTCGACATCGCGGCCACCTCGGCCAATCCGTTCGGAATCAACCTCTGGACGCTCTCCGGCACCGGCCCAGACGTCAACGGGGCGGCGGCCAACTTCGACTCT
>CAIKWU010000316.1 GCA_903831155.1 uncultured Planctomycetaceae bacterium
CCCGTGCCCACACCAACCTCGCGAGGGAATGCCCGTGCCCCGAGAGCCGGCGTATGCCGCCAAGCGAAGCCAGGATGGCGAAGCGCCGGCGGCATCCGAGTGAGCGGATGCCAGGAAGGCATCCGCGAACGTCCGGCGATGGGGCACGGGCAATCCCGAGCACCCCGAACGTCCGGCGATGGGGCACGGGCAATCCCGAGCCCCCCGAACGTCCGGCTCAGTGCCAGCGTCTCAGCCAGCCGCGGCGCCAGAAGAACAGCACCATGCCCGCCGTCGTCACCACCATGATCCCCACCGCCACGAGGCTGCCGTAGCGGAAGTTGAGCAGCGGCATGTTCCACGGCGACTCGGTGTTGAAGTTCATGCCGTAGTAGCCGGTGATGAACGTCAGCGGCATGAAGATGGTGGCGATCACCGTCAGCACCTTCATGACGTCGTTCATGCGGTTGTTGATGCTGGCGAGGTAGATGTCGCGGAGGTCGCTGCCGATCTCGCGGTAGCCCTCGGTGAGGTCGAGCAGTTCCATGGTGTGGTCGTAGGAGTCGCGGAAGTGCTGGCGGGCATGCTCGCCCACGAAGGCCGTGGCCTCGCGGCCGAGGGCATGGAGCACGTCGCGGGTGGGCCAGAGGGCCCGGCGGAGCGTCATCAGGTCGTTGCGGACGTCGTGGATCCTGCCGAGCAGGTCCCGCGACGGGTTGTCGAGGGCTTCTTCCTCGATGGTTTCCAGGGAGTCGCCGAACCGCTCCAGCACCGGGAAATAGCCGTCGATCACGGCGTCGAGGAGAAGCGCGCAGAGATGGTCGGCCCCGAGCTGGCCGAGCCGGGTGCGGCCATGCCGGATGCGTTCCCGGACGCTCGCAAACCCGTCGGGCACGGTGCGATCGTGGAACGTGATCACGTAGCGGTCGCCGAGAAAGATCGCCATCGGATCGGTCACGATCGAGTCGCCCTCGAACCGCGCCATCCGCACCGCCATCAGCACCTGGTGGCCGAACACCTCCACCTTCGGCCGCTCGTCGGGCGTGATCGCGTCTTCGAGGGCCAGTTCACCGATCTCGAAGATCTGGCCGACCCCGCGGATCGCCGCCATGTCTTCGAAGCCATCCACGTCGAGCCAGACGACCGGCCACTTCTCGCGGGCGATCGTCAGTTCCTGCAGCGACTGCACGACCGACTCGTGCGTGCTGCTGCCGTCGCAGGCCGTGAGGCGGAGGACTGTCGGGGCGGCAGGAGGCGCCCGGTCCGGGGCGGCGACCGACGAAGTCGTGCCGTAGCGTCTCTGACGCCGCCGCCGACGGTGTTTGCGCGAGGCCACGGGAGCACTCCTGGGGTGGTCAGGTCACGATACTCGCTCGGCTCCCTGGCTCCCACCGGGCGCCGGACGCGACGAACGGCACCCCCGCGGTCGAGTATCCTCTCGGCATGAGCGACGGCCCCCGCAACTCCCCGGTCGGCGAGGCGATGATGTGGGTTTCCCGCATCACGGCGATCGGCCTGGCGATGTTCCTCCCCGGGGTGGCCGGCGGGTGGCTCGACGAACGGCTGGGGACGCGATTCCTCGGGCCCCTGGGGTTCGCCCTGGGCCTCGGTTCGGCGATCTTCTCGCTGGCTGGACTCGCGGGCCGACCCGGGGAGCGGCGATGATCACTCCCGGGGAACCGGCCCGTCGCCACCGCTTCACCGGCCTGATCGCCCCCGCAGCGATTCTCGTGGCGGCGGCGATCGCCTTCGCCGCGGGACCGGCCGGCCCCGACCATCGCCGGGCCGTGTTCTTCGCGGCCGCAGTCTGCCTCGCGGGAGCGGTCGGTGCCTGGTTCGTGGGGCAGTGGCCGGCCACCACGCCGTCCGGACGGGTCACAGCCTCCCTGGGGGCGACCGCCCTGCGGCTGTTTCCGGCCCTCCTCGCCCTCGGCTGGCTCCAGGCCGGACGCTCCGACCTGACGATCGCCAATGCCGGCGGACTGCTCGTGGTTTTTTATCTGGTGGCGCTTGCGGCCGACCTGGTTCGAACCATCATGGAGTCCGCCGGGGCGGGCCGCCGCCCCCGCGATCGCGAGGCGATTTGACGCGAACGGGGCCGATCCCGCACACTCTCGGCCCGCTCCGCGAATCTCCCACCATCCCGCCGCCTGACCGGCCGGAACCCGAAGCCCTCATGTCCGACCACAACCCGATCTACCACCTCAAGGACGCCTACTTTTTCGAGGTGCCGAAGCCGCTCTGGCGCCAGAACTGGCAGACGCTCGACGACGTGCCCGCCTTCCTGCGGGCGCCATTCGAGGCCGAGGGTGCGTCGATGCCGACCGTCGAGGCGTTCAACGCCGCGATGGACGGCAAGATCCTCATTCCGCAGCCCTTCGGCACGCTCGACAGCCTCTACGAGAAGAAGGCGGGCTTCTGCATTTCGAAATACATGGTCCTCGAGCTGCTGCTGGCGGGGATTCTCCTGCTCGTGTTCACGCGGCTGGCCAAGCGGTTGCGGTCGGGCGAACCCGCAAAGGGCGCCTTCGCGAACCTCTTCGAGGCGATGATCCTGTTCGTCCGCGACCAGATCGCCCGGCCGGCGATCGACAGCCACGACCACGGCCACGACGACCATCACGGTGATGCCGCCCATGCTGCGCATGGCGGACATGGCCATGCCGACGGCGGCCACCACGACAGCCATGGAGCCCCCACGCTCGCCGGCGCCGGCGGCCCGGCCGTCACGGTCCACCGCGAGGTGCACGACGGAGACCGCTTCGTGCCGCTCCTGCTCACGCTCTTCTTCTTCGTGCTCGGCTGCAACCTGCTCGGCATGGTGCCCTGGGCCGGCTCGCCGACGGCATCGTTCTCGGTCACGCTGGCCCTCGCCGGCGTCACCATGCTCACGGTCATCGTGGCCGGCATGCTCAAGTTCGGCTTCTTCGGGTTCTTCGCGAACCAGGTGCCGTCGATGGACCTGCCGCTGCCGCTGGCGATCCTGCTCAAGCCGATGATCTTCGCGATCGAGATGCTTGGCCTTTGCATCAAGCACCTGATCCTGGCGGTGCGACTGCTGGCCAACATGGTGGCGGGCCATCTCGTGCTGCTCGGGATCATGGGGCTGATCTCCGCCGCCGCCACCTATTCGATGGGCCTCTGGGCCACGGTGACGGGCATCAGTGTCGTGAGCTGCACGCTGTTCAGCATCCTCGAGCTCTTCGTCGCCTTCCTGCAGGCCTACATTTTCACCTTCCTGTCGGCCCTGTTCATCGGGGCCTCCGTCCACCAGCACTGAGCCCTCCACACCGAAAACCACGACTCGGAGAAACCGCCCTACACAGCCGCCGCAGAATCCCTAGAACATGGGCTCCGCGGCTTTCTGTCGGCACGCCTTTCCCGACCCGCACAACCATCCTGTCCGTTCTCATTTCAACCGTATCCGGACACCCGTCCGGTCCCTCTTTCCAAGGAGCTTGATTGATGATCCGTTCGCTGTTCTCGACCCGTATGCTCGCCGCCGTCGCCGCCGTGGCCGTCACGTTCCTGGCTGCCGACATGGCCAACGCCCAGGAGGCCGCCGCGGGCCGCTCGCTCATCGACCTCACGTCCGCGTTCAGCGTCGGCCTGGTCGTGATCGGTGCCGCCTACGGCATCAGCAAGCTCGCCTCGGCCGCCTACGAGGGGATGTCGCGTCAGCCGGAAGTGGCCGGCAGCATCCAGACGGCGATGATCATCGCCGCGGCCCTCATCGAAGGCTTCACCTTCTACGCGCTGTTCATCTGCTCGCAGAAGGCCTGACGCCGCATCCCGCTGCCGCCCTCGGGCGAGCCGCGGGATTGATCCCGTTCGACGGACGGGGCGGGCATCGAGCCGATCCCGCCCCGTCCTGTCGAGCAGCCGCCGGCTTCGGTCGGGGACGTGGCCTGGTCCACGTCCGGGTCGGAGCGGCCCGCTGAATCGTTTTCGCAGTGTTCGTCCGAAAAGTTGGAGCCTCGCCGTGATCTCCCATCGTCGCCTCTCCGTCCTCTGCATCCTGGCCGCCGTGCTCGCGTCCGGAATGGCTCCGGTTCCGAGCGATGTCTCTCCGATCGCCGTGGCGGTTGCCAGCGGCGACGGCCACGGCCACGGCCCTGAGATCGGCCACAACGCCCCTGCGGGCGTCGCCCAGAAGGACTTCGAGAGCCCCGCCTGGTTCCAGACCGATCTCGCCGTCTGGTCGTTCGCGGTGTTCCTCGCCCTGCTGGCCCTGCTGACCAAGTTCGCCTGGAAGCCCATCATGGGCGGGCTCGAGAAGCGGGAGGAGGGCATCGCCCGCCAGATCGCCGAGACGAAGGCGTCGAACGAGGAGGCCAAGCGGATGCTGGCCTCCTACGAGCGGCGGCTGGCCGAGGCCTCCGAGGAGGTCCGCGGCATGCTCGAGGAGGCCCGCCGCGACGCCGAAAGCACCAAGCAGTCGATCGTGGCGGAGGCCCGCAAGGCCGCCGAGGACGAGCGGAACCGCGCCAAGCACGAAATCCAGCTCGCGAAGGACGACGCCCTCTCGCAGATCGCCGAGAAGGCGGGCCATCTCGCGGTGGAGGTCGCCGGGAAGTTCCTCCGCGACAAGCTGGGCGCCGACGACCAGGCCCGGCTCGTCCGCGAGTCGGTGGCCAGCCTGTCGAGCCGGCCGAGCGTCAACTGAGGCACGACCGCGGCGCGAGCCGACCGCAACGGATCACAGCACGATGAGCAACGCCACCAAGACCGAGACCGGGCACATCGACATCGCGGCCGACCGCGTGGCGAAGATCTACGCGCAGGCGATCGTCGAGGCTGCCGAGACCGCAGGCTGCCGTGGCGACGTGATCGCCGAGCTCGGCCAGCTTGCCCGCGAGGTGCTGCCGAGAGTGCCCGAGGCGGTGGTCGTGTTCTCCTCGCCGAAGGTGTCGGCGGAGGAGAAGGACCGGATCATCGACAAGCTGGCGGGAGGGCGGATGAAGCCCACCACGTCGAACGCCCTGCACGTGCTCGCACGGCACGGCCGGCTCGGCATGCTCCCCGCGGTCGTCGACGCGGCCGAACGGCTCGCCGACGAGCGCGATGGCCGGAAGCAGGCCACCTTCACCACCGCCGTGCCACTCGACGCCGGCGAGCAGACGCGGATCGTGGCCGAGACGGAGAAGGCTCTGGCGGCCACGCTGAAGCCTTCGTTCGTCGTCGATCCGGCCATCATCGGCGGCCTCGTCGTCCGCGTCGGCGACACCATCTACGACCAGTCGGTCGCCACGGGCCTGGCCCGCATCGGCGGCCGTCTCCAGCATCGGAACATCCACGCCATCCAGAACGGGGAGTACACATGGCACACCTGACCGACGAAATCGCATCCGTCCTTCGCGAGGAGATCTCCCGCTACCAGTCGGGCATCGACGTCCGCGAGGTGGGCCGGGTTCTCGAAGTGGGCGACGGCATCGCCCGCGTCTGGGGCCTGTCCGGCGTCATGGCCGGCGAAATGGTCGAGTTCCCCGGCGGGATCACCGGCCTCGCGTTCAATCTCGAGGAGAACTCGGTCGGCGTGATCATCCTCGGCGACTACCTCAAGGTCACCGAGGGCGACGAGGTGAAGAGCACCGGTCGCCTCCTCTCGGTGCCGGTGGGCGACGCGGTGATCGGCCGCGTGCTCGATCCGCTCGGCAACCCGCTCGACGGCAAGGGCCCGGTGGTCAC
>CAIKWU010000317.1 GCA_903831155.1 uncultured Planctomycetaceae bacterium
CCCCCGGCCCCGAAGGCATGAGCGAGTTGCTGTGGCAGATCAAGCGGTTCCACAGCTTTCTCTGGGCCAGCGGCGGTGTCTTCAGCGACTACTGCATCCACCACATTGACGAGGTCTGCATGATGAAGGGCGGCTGGCCCGTCCGCGCCGACGCCGTGGGCGGCCGCCACTACAAAGGCAGGATCAGCGACCAGAACTTCGACGTCTATTCGGTCGAATACACCTTCGACGACGGCATGAAGTTCTTCTACGAGAACCGCCTGATGCACCACTGCCGGCAGCAGTTCGCCGTGTACGGCCAGGGCTCGAAGGGCGCGTTCACGGTCTCCACCAGCGGCCACTCCCCGGCGAAGTCGACCATCTACCGGTCGCAGCGCATGGCGAAGGACGACATCCTCTGGACCGCATCGCAGCCGGAGCCGAACCCGTATCGGCGGGAGTGGGATCACTTCATCGAGGCGATCGTCGCCGACGTTCCCTACAACGAGGCGGTCCGGGGCGCCGAGGCGAGCCTCGTCACGGCCATGGGGCGATTCTCGGCCCACGTGGGTCGACCGGTGACCTTCCAGGAGATGCTCGACAGCCCGGAGGACTTCACGGCGGGCGTGGAGCACCTGACGCTCGAATCGCCGGCACCGACCGTGGCCGATGCGGAGGGCCGGTATCCGGTGCCGAACCCGGGTCGCTCCAAGTTCGAACTCCGCGACGACGCCTGAGACGAGTCACACTGGATGCTCGCGCGTCCACTGGCAAAAGCCCAACGCCGTGAGGCGTGGGGCGAATCGCTCCAAGACGCCGTGTCCGGCGCAGTCAGCCCGCGGCCTCACGGCCGGTCGGCTTGCACCCTCCCCTCAACCGAGCCCGAGGGTCACGTGTGATCCGGATGAGGCCGTTACGATATCCCGAATGGTCCGCCTGCCCGCCGATCTGCCCGTCGCGTCCGTTCTCGCCGAGGCCGTGGCCGCGTCACGATCCGGGGCGGTCGTCGTCACCGCGCCCCCGGGCTCCGGCAAGACCATGCTCGTGCCGGCGGCGGTGCTCGATGATCTTCCGGCCGGATCGGCGGCTCGGGTGATCCTCCTGCAGCCGCGACGGCTCGCCGCCCGGGCGGTGGCACGGCAGATCGCCCACCTCCGGGGCGGCGAGCCCGGAGGTGAGGTCGGCTACCAGGTGCGGTTCGAGTCGTGCGTGGGCCGCGACACGCGGCTCGTCGTGGAAACCACCGGCATCATGCTCCGCAGGCTCGTCGCCGACATGACCCTCGAGGGCATCGGGGCGGTCATCCTCGACGAGTTCCACGAACGGTCGCTCGAGATGGACCTGATCCTCGGGCTGCTCGTGCGGCTCCGCGACACGCTCCGCCCCGACCTCCGGATCGTGGTGATGAGCGCCACGCTCGACGCCGGCCCCGTGGCCATGCTGCTGGGACAGGGCAGGGGAGCGTGCCCGGTGATCTCCGCCACGGGCCGGGTGTTTCCGGTGCAGACCCGCTACCTGAAGCACGGCGACCGCCGCGACCTGCTCGAGCGGGTAACTTCGGCCGTCCCCGAGGCTGTGCGGGCGACCGACGGCCACGTCCTCGTATTCCTGCCCGGCGTCGGTGAGATCCTCCGCTGCCGCGACGAACTCCGCGGCCCGCTCGAACGGCAGGGGATCGCCGTGATGCCCCTGTTCGGCGACCTGCCGCCCGACGAGCAGGATCGCGTGCTCACCGACATCGGCCACCGGAAGGTCGTGCTCGCCACCAACGTGGCGGAGACCTCGCTGACGATTCCCGGCGTCACCGCGGTCGTGGACTCGGGCCTCGCACGGCAGAGCCGTGTGTCGCATGCCACGGGCCTGCCGCGGCTCGAACTCGTGCCGATCTCGAGGGCCGCCGCCGACCAGCGGGCGGGCCGCGCCGGCCGCACGGCCCCCGGCATCTGCTGGCGGCTCTGGGACGAATCGGCCCATCAGCAGCGGCCGTCGGCGGAGCCACCCGAGGCCGTCCGCGGCGACCTCGCCGGGCCGCTGCTCCAACTCCTGGCCCTCGGCGAGGCGACCGACTTCCCGTGGCTGGATGCACCGCCCGAGGAGGCTCTGGCCAACGCCCGCGACCTGCTCGCGCACCTCGGGGCGATCGCCATCGACGCCACTGGCCGGCCCCGGGTCACGCCGCTCGGCCACGACCTCCTGCGGCTGCCGGCCCACCCACGGCTCGCGCGGTTGCTGCTCGCCGGGGCGAGCCACGGCGTCCTCCGCGAGGCGTCGATCGCGGCCGCCCTGCTCTCGGAACGCGACCCGTTCCGCACCCCCAGGGGCGGCGGACCGCGGGATCGGCAGCTCGTGCGGACGCGTTCCGACGTCGTCGACCGCGTCGTGGCGCTGCAGGCGTTTCGGGCCGGCGTCCCCATCGGCGATCCGGCGCTGGAGCCGCACCCCGGCGGGGCCCACAACGTGCTCCGGGTGGCGGAGCAGCTCTACCGGATGGTCGATGTGCCGCTCGCCGAGCGGGCGGTCGATCCCGCCGCCGCCCTCATGCTCGCGCTGCTCGAGGCCTTTCCGGATCGGCTCGCGAAGCTCCGTCCGGGCACGCAGGACCGCGGCACCATGGTGGGCGGCCGGGGCGTGCGGTTCGACGGGTCGCGGCTCCGGGGCGAGCCGCTATTTCTCGCGATCGACCTCGACGACTCGAGCGGTGAGGCGGGCGTGCGGCTGGGCTCGGCGGTGGATCGCTCGTGGCTCGACCTCGAACCGCTGGCCGCGGCCAACCTCGCCACCGGCGAGGAACTCCTCTTCCATCCTTCGAGGCGGCAGGTCGAGGCCCGCCTGCGGACCTCATGGATGGACCTGGTGATCGACGAGGCGCCCACGTCCATCCGCGACGAGCACGCGGCCGGAGCGATCCTCGCCCGCGAGGCGGCGGCCGTGTTCGACCGCGTGATGCCACCCGCCGACTCTGCAGCCGCCGTCTTCCTCGCACGGACTCGCTGGCTCGCCTCGACGGCTCCCGACCTCGGCCTGCCCGCGTTCGACGACGTCTCGCTGAAGACCCTGCTGCCGGATCTCTGCGTGGGCCTGCGGTCGCTCGACGAGGTTCGCTCCGCCGACTGGCTGTCGCGGCTTCAGGCGACGGTGGGCTTCGAACGCCTCGCGGAGATCGACCGCCTCGCCCCGACGCACCTCGACCTGCCTTCGGGCAAGCGGTTCAAGCTTCAATACGAGCCGTCGGGGCCACCGGTGCTCGCGGTGCGGATCCAGGAACTCTTCGGCGTCGCGGACACGCCGCGCATCGCGGGGGGGAGGATGGCCGTGCTGCTCCATCTCCTCGGGCCCAACCATCGCCCCCAGCAGGTGACGAGCGACCTGGCGAGCTTCTGGAAGAACACCTACCCGACCGTGAAGAAGGAACTCCGTCGGCGGTACCCCAAGCACAAGTGGCCCGACGACCCTCTGCGGCCTGCGTGACCCCCCAAGGGTGGTGGCGCAAATCGCACCACAGGGAAACGGGTGTTCATTACCCACCCGGGTAGCAGGTGGGGCGAATCGCTCCAGTCACCTGGGGTAATTCGCCCCAGCGATTTCGAGCGCTCCCTGACGGCAATGGGAGCCCCTGCAGGAAATCGTTGGTTTTCACGCTGAAATGCAGCCGCCGAACCGTGCCGTCTCACCCGGCAGAAAGGGGCACAAGATTTGCAGTTAGGAGGGCTGGGGTGGAGTGAACCTTCGCGGAGCCAACGTCGTGCGTCAAAACCCAATCAGGTTCGTGTCGGTCGCCTCCCTGGTCGGAATGGTGCTCCTGCTGGCTGCGACTCCCATCCACGCCCAGACGATCCGCTCGTGGACCGGTGCTGGCGCAAGCCCTTGGCTCACCACGACGAACTGGTCGACGTCGGGCACCTTCGCCGGTAGCGCGCCGAACGCAAACCCGACGGGCGAAGGTTCCTCGACCGACATCTTCTCGATCACGCCGACGAACACCGCCACCACGATCGGCATCAACATGAACACGCTCGCCTCGGCAGGCGGCGTGGGGTTGATCCTCGGCGGGATGGACGTCAGCAAGACCAACACGGCGACCGCCAGCATCTTCGACAGTTCATCGACCGTTGCCGGCCTCATCCAACTCAATGGCGCCACGATCAACTCGGTCGCCAACACGCTGGTCCGCGTCGCCGGGTCGGCAAACCTGACGCTCGCCGGCGTGTCCACCGGCACGCTCGGCCTTCGCCTGGGAAACACCAACGGCATCTTCGACGTGTCCAACGGCCGCACCCTCACGATCAACGGCGCCATCTCCCAGCCCTCCGGCACGTCGTCTGGGTTCACGAAGACCGGAGCGAGCACACTCACCCTCGGCGGATCGAACTCGTTCACGGGCCTCGTGACCTTGAGCGCGGGCACCCTGAGCCTCAACAATTCCTTCGCCCTCGGAACGGGCACGCTGTCGCTGGGCACCAACGCCACCCAGGTATCCCTGGCCTCGGCGAACCTCGACATCGCGAGGCCCGAGACGGTCACGGGCGGCGGCGGCGGTGCCTCCGGCGCCGGCCTCATCCACTTCACGCCCTCCACCGGCAGCGGCACCTGGAGCGGCAACATCACCGTCAACGGCAGCCCGACCGCCGGCGGCCTCTTCGGCACC
>CAIKWU010000318.1 GCA_903831155.1 uncultured Planctomycetaceae bacterium
CCCCGTGGCCGTCGACCTGCCAGATCTCGACGAGGGCGTTGCGGATCGGCGCCCCGGTCGCGTCGAGGATTCGGCCGGAGAGCCAGGTGATCTCGCCGTCGGCGGGCTCGATGGCATCGGTGATCACGAGGAGGTCGTTGTCGGTGTCGAGCGGCAGGCGGTCCGGGAAGAACGGCCCCTCCGTCATCCGGGGCGTCCGCACCAGTTCCTCGGCGTACGCCCCGGCCCGGCCGGCGAAGAGCGATCCCAGGGCCAGCAGCCTCAGGGCCCGGCGGCGGGTCTCGTCGGGCCGCTCGAACGTGCGTCGATTGATCAGGTTCATGAAGATGGCCCCCTGGAGACTCCTCCCAGGATACGCGACCCATGAGGCGTGTAACAGGTTCCGGCCTAGGACGAAGGTTCGCGACTGAACCTGCACGACGATTCTGCCGATTGAAGAGGTGGATCGGATTGATGTCAGCCAACGAAGCACAAGGAGCGTCACCATGGGCAAGGGCAACAACTCGCAGAAGAACGACAAGAAGAGCATGAAGCCGAAGCAGGACAAGTCGAAGCCCGCCGTCAAAAAGTAAGGCGGAAGGCTCCGCCGGGGTCTGGGGTGCCCCGCGCGGGAACCCGGCGTCTCGTCACCGCCGGCAGGCCCCTGCGATTGCTTCAGGTTGAGTGGGCGGCGAGGGACTCGAACCCCCAACCCCCTCGGTGTAAACGAGGTGCTCTGACCAATTGAGCTAGCCGCCCTGTCTTCACGTCGAACAAGCCATCCCTGTGCTCTCTTCGACGTGGCTGGCGGGGTCAACGCCAAGGGTTGCCTTCGTCAGCAGCATCGCATGGTGTGATGATTCCGGCAGTCTACAGGAGTCGCCGGCTGCGGGACGGCATGAGGTGCCTCGCCCGAATATTTCGCACCATGCCGTTCCAGGGGCTCGGCTCCGGCGGGCGAAATCCTCGAAAGGCTCGTCACCCTCACGCCATCCCTGCGCCTGCCCTTCCCCAGCGGCACGGTGAAGGGAGCTCCGACGACGGATGAGCCGGGGTTCGGCGGCTGCTCGAGGAGCTTTGAGCATTTCGCGCTGCGGGGCCGCGAGCCCTGCACCAACGCCGTGCGAAATGATCACGCGACGAGACTGCTGCCGATCCCCGGCGGCTCCCGCTTGCTGATCCGGCGCCCACGCGCGGACCAACCGCACCGTCAGGCCGGCTTCGGTGGCGGCACGATCACGCGGACGCCGAGTTCCACGAGCTGCTTCGTCTCCACCGGCGACGGCGCGCCAGTCATCAGGTCGCTCGCCTTCTGCGTCTTCGGGAAGGCGATCACGTCGCGGATGCTGTCGAGCTTGCCGAAGAGCATGACCCAGCGGTCGATGCCCAGGGCGATGCCGCCGTGCGGCGGGGCGCCGCTTCGCAGGGCATCGAGCAGGAAGCCAAACCGCTCCCGTGCGACCTCCGGGGTGATTCCCAGCAGATTGAAGACCTTCTCCTGCGTGGCCCCGTCGTGGATCCGGATCGTGCCACCGCCCGCCTCCGAGCCGTTGATCACCAGGTCGTAGGCGACCGCCCGGCAGGCGGCCGGATCGCTCTCGAGGAGATCGAGGTCCGACGGACGCGGGGCGGTGAACGGGTGGTGCATCGAGGCCCAGCCGCCGCCCTCCGTATCCTTGGCGAACATCGGGAAGTCGACCACCCACGAAAAGTGCATGGCATTCGGATCGTAGAGGCCGAGCGACGCTCCGAGTCGCTTGCGGAGCATGTGGAGCGCCTTGCAGGTCACGTCGAACGAGTCGGCCACGATCAGGGCGAGGTCGCCGGGCTCGCAACCGAGCTTCGCCTTGAGGGCGTCGGCGATGGTCACGAGGTTCTTGGCGACGGGGCCCGAGAAGCCCCCATCGGCCTCGACCTTGAGCCACACGAGGCCCTTCGCGCCGCCCTCGATCGCGACGGCCGTGAGATCGTCGAGGTCCTTGCGGGAGAACTTCGCCGCAGCCCCCGGCACGCGGATGCCCCGCACCCGGCCGGCGCTCTCGACCGCTCCGCGGAACACTCGGAAGTCGCTCTCGCCGGCGATCGCCGTGAGGTCGACGATTTCCAGGCCGTAGCGGAGGTCGGGGGCATCGTGGCCGAACCGCTCCATCGCCTCGTCCCAGGAGAGCCGCGGCAGCGGCAGCGGCACGTCGAGCCCGAGGATCTCGCGAGCGGTCCGCTTGACGAGGCTCTCGATCACCCCCATCACGTCGTCGGCTTCGACGAACGACATCTCGACGTCGAGCTGGGTGAACTCGGGCTGGCGGTCGGCGCGGAGGTCTTCGTCGCGGAAGCACTTGGCCACCTGCACGTAGCGGTCGAAGCCCGCCATCATCAGGAGCTGCTTGTAGAGCTGCGGTGACTGCGGCAGGGCGAAGAAGGCGCCGTGGTCGAGCCGGCTCGGCACGAGATAGTCGCGGGCCCCCTCGGGCGTGCTGCGGCCGAGCATCGGCGTCTCGACGTCGATGAAGCCGAGCGCGTCGAAGTGGTCGCGCATGATCTTCACCATCCGGCTGCGGAGGAACATGTTCTCCTGCATCGCCGGGCGGCGGAGATCGAGCCAGCGATTCTGCAGGCGGACCTCCTCGCCGGGAAGCTCCGTGGCGCCGGGCTGGAAGACCGGAGTCTCGGCCTCATTGAGCACCCTGACCTCTCGGCAGACCACCTCCACCTCGCCGGGGGCGAGCTTGGGATTCGTGGTGCCGGCCGGGCGGGCGCCGACCTCGCCGCGGACGAGCACCACCCACTCGGGTCGCGCGGCCTTGGCGGCTTCGAGGACGCCCGCGGGACTCTCCGGCCCGAACACGACCTGCGTCTTCCCCCAGCGATCGCGGAGGTCGATGAAGATCACGCCCTTGTGGTCGCGGATGCGGTCCACCCAGCCGCAGAGCGTGACCTCCGTGCCGAGGTGGGTCGATCGGAGTTCGCCGCAGGTGTGGGTTCGAAGCACGGATGCACCTTTCCGGGGAAGGGCCGGCACCGCCGGCGCCCGCGGCCGGTGCACGCCCCTGATTGCTAGGAGTCTGAAGCGGAGGAAAAAGCCGACATCACCAGCAGGGCGAGCGCGAGAAGGATCGACAACGAGAGCGACCCCACGCCGATCCAGAACGACACGTCAGCGCCATCCTCACCAAGGGAGGACCGGGCGAACACCGCGAGCAGCACCGCGATCACGAACAGGATCGCCGTGCCCAACGAGGACCAGGCGAGAAGCTTGGGGATCATGCGGGGAATCTACCTCGCGACCCGCGGGGTCGCCAGCGCCTTCGGTCGATCGGCGGCCTCGGCGGCGAACTCGAGGTGCATCTGCTGTGGAAGGTCGCCGTCGGCGGCGAGTTCACGGTAGAGGAGGCTCGGCTGGATGTCGCGGTTGTGCTGGTACTTCTCGCTCGAATACTCGGTGATGTCGCCGTGAATCTGGTGGAAGAAGATCTGGCAGATCGGCACGCCCGGGTAGATCTTCACCGGCTGGACCGCGAACATCTCGAGGGTCCAGTAGCCGCAGAACCCGACGTCGCCGAAGCCCGCGGTCACGTGGACGAACAGGCCGAGCCTGCCGATCGAGCTGCGGCCCTCGATCATGGGCACGAGGTTGTGCGTTTCGGTCCGCTCCACGGTGCGACCGAGATACAGCTGGTTCGGGGTCAGGACCAGGCCTTCCTCGGGGATCGAGATCCGCTCGACGCGGTTGCTCTTCCGCATGTCGAGCACAACCTCCTCGTAGACGAGCAGTTCGTCGTGCAGGGAGAGGTTGTAGCTGTTCGGATTGAGCCGGCTCTCGTCGAACGGGTCGATGAGGATGTTGCGGCCGAGCTGCTGGCGGATCTCGTTGCCGGAGAGGATCATGAATGCTCCCGTACGCAGGCGGAGGCGAAACGCACGAACGGGTGGACGACGCCGGGGATGAGTCTACGCCGTCGACGCCGATCCTGCCCATGGGGGCGCGAGGTCAGGCCGGCTTCACGCCCACCCGAGGGCAGAGTTCGGCCAGTGGACACGACTCGCAGGCCGGGCGACGCGCGTCGCAGATCCCGCGGCCGTGCTCGATCAGCCGGTGACTGTACGTGATCCAGTGTTCCTGCGGCAGCACCCGGATCAGGTCCCGCTCGGCCCGCACCGCGTCGGTCGCCCGAGTGAGCCCGAGACGCCTCGAAATCCGGCCGACGTGGGTGTCCACGACCACGCCCGACGCGATTCCGAAGGCCGTGCCGAGCACCACGTTCGCCGTTTTTCGGCCGACACCGGGCAGCCGGACGAGGTCGTCCAAGGTCCGCGGCACCTCGCCCCCGTGCCGCTCCACGAGCGCCCTGGCGCACCCCAGGACGCTCCGGGCCTTGGACCGGAAGAAACCGGTGGTGCGGATCACCGCTTCGAGATCGCGCTGCTTCGCGGCCGCGAGGGTTTCGGGCGTCGGCCAGCGGCGAAACAGCCCGGGCGTCACCAGGTTGACGCGTTTGTCGGTGCACTGCGCCGACAGGATCGTGGCAATCACGAGCTGGAAGGGCGACGTGAAGTCGAGCGAGCAGACGGCCGCGGGATAGGCTTCGGCCAGGCGGGCGACGATGGCGGCGGCCCGCCGGGCCCGGTCGTCCGCCCGCTCCCGACGGGGCACGGCTGGCGGTGGCGGCGGGGGAGCGTGTCCCTTCCGGGGGCGATTGCTAGTATTCACGGGTGCTCCCCGGGCCGTTCGTCCGGGGCGTGGTGTCGGGTTCGGAACGCGTGGCGGGATCTTCATGGACGCGGACACTTCGGATTACGACCCGCTTTATCTCGCCGGCATCGAAAAGTTCAACGAGTGCGACTACTACGAGAGCCACGAGGTCTGGGAGGAGCTCTGGACCGAGTATCGCGGGCCCTCGAGGAAGTTTTACCAGGGGCTGATCCAGGCGGCCGTCGCCCTCTACCATTTCGGCAATGGCAACATCCGGGGCGCCCGCAAGCTGCATGGCAGCGTGCACGGCTACCTCCAGCCCTACGCTCCAAAGCACCTTGGGCTCGACTTGGACCGCTTCCTCGCCGAGTTTGACCGCTGCCTGGCCGATGTGGCGGCGAGCACCGAAGACTTTCCCGAGATCCCGCTCGACCCGGACCTCCTTCCTGAAATCCACCTCGATCCGCCCGCATCCTGACAAATCCTCGCCATGTCCGACGAGCCGCTCGCCTTTTCACCCGATCAGTTTTCCGGAAACGCCCGGCTGTTTCCGCTGCCCAATCTCGTGATGTTCCCGCACGTCATGCAGGCGCTGCACATCTTCGAGCCGCGGTACCGGGCGATGTTCGAGGAGGCGATCGAGGACGACCGATTGATCGCCCTCGGCTCGCTGGCGCCGGGCTGGGAGGGCAGCTACGAGGGGCGGCCGCCCCTCCGGCCTCATGCCTGCCTCTGCAGGATCGCGACCCACCAGCGGACGGACGAGGGCACCTACAACGTGCTCGTGCTCGGCGTCCGCCGGCTGCGGCTGGTGCGGGAGCTGCCGCCGAAGAAGCTGTTTCGCGTGGTCGAGTCGGAGCTGCTCGACGACGTGCAGCCGGATGGTGCCGCCGGCGCTCAGGCCGCCGTGCTCCAGAGGGAACTCCTCGACGCCTTCAAGCGGTCGATGCCCCGGGTGCCCGACGCCCACGAGCAGCTCGACCAGCTCCTCGGCAGCCAGATCACGCTCGGCATGCTCACCGACATCGTGGCCTACACGCTCGATCTCGACCTCGACGCCAAGCTGAGGCTCCTGGCCGAATGCGACGTGGAGGAGCGGACCCGCCTCCTGCTCGCCGCGATCGAAGCCCGCGGCCAGGGCGGGATCCGCCGCACGTTTCCGCCCGACTTCAGCCCGAACTGAATACACGGCTGCACGGCCCTCGTGGCCCGTGCAGCCTGAGTCAGTGAAGCGGCCATCCCGGCCTCGCCGTGGTGAGCGTCGCGGCCCTCGTGGCCCGTGCAGCCTGGATCAGTGAAGCGGCCATCCCGGCCTCGCCGTGGTGAGCGTCACGGCCCTCGTGGCCCGTGCACCGGCGGGGGCCATGCCTCCTGTGGGCCGCTGCGGGCCCTTGGTACAGTGACGACACCATGAGCGACACCCATTCCGTCGACCACGCCCGCATCGAGCGGGCCGTCCGCGAGATCCTC
>CAIKWU010000319.1 GCA_903831155.1 uncultured Planctomycetaceae bacterium
CCGGACACAGGCGTCGACTGAAAACCCGCTGTTCTCCCAGGCGAGGATGTCGGCGGCGGCCGCGGCGTCGAGCAGGCGAGTGAGCCTGAACCAGCGGATCACCCGACGACGCACCCGCTCGGTGAGCGCGGCCAGATCGGCTGGGGTGATTGGCCGCGCCGGCAGGAACGCCGGCGGGGCGTCGCACCCTGCTTCGGCAGCAGGCGGCATGAAGACCCCGTCGGTCACGCAGGCATGGAGGTGGACGTGGTGGTTGAGCGCCGAACCGAAGCGGTGCAGGAAGGAGATGCCACCGAGCCTCGGGAGGGAAGCACTCGGTGTGTCGGCAGCAGCGGTGACACCGGAGGCCGTGATCAGAGTCCCCTCAATCTCGTCGAGGAAGATTCTCGTGACGGCGGCGACGGCTCGGGGTCGGTCGGCCAGAAAGCCCCGCAGCCGCTTCGGCACGGAGATCACCCACTGCCGCACGGGCACCGGCGGGATGACGTGATCGGCGAGATGCGCCGCCGTCTGTGCCATGTGCCTGCCGTTGCAGGACGGGCAGACGCCGCGGCCCTTGCAGGAGAAGGCCACGACGAATCCCTTGCCACAGCCCGTGCACCGGGCGCGGGCGAAGCCGAAGCAGAGGATCCCGCAGGCGAGATAGCCGCGGAGTTCGTCCTCAACGTATGCCGGCACGGGCCGCTCGGCAGCTTCCCGCCACTCAAGCCAGCTCTCGAGGTTCTCGGAGATAATCCTGTGGAGCGGCGTCTTCTCGGGCCGGCGACGCTCGTAGCGGCGGGACGCCGCGGGACCGCCGTGCGGGCGGCGTCGGCCTCGCGCGGGAAACCCTGTGACCGCGGCGACCATGGGCGGACCGGCAGGTGGACGGCGTGAGTAAACGGCCGTACACTATCTGCGGGACGGAGCGGTTCGCCACCAGCCGATCAAAACGTTCGTCAGCAAGAACGCGAATCGTGGGCATGCCCGGTCGAGCGGCGATGGGCGTCCTCCGGGAGGCCATCGCGGAGGCGATGAGGGCGAAGACCGACAAGCACGGGATTCGTCGTGGCCTCGGCTGGCGGATCTCGTCCCGCCGCCGCGGAGGCTTGTCTATCCGTCGCCGTCGGCGATGTCACACCGTGAATCGCTTCAGTTCCGAGATATGGTCGAAGTGCGGATCAATCGACCACACACTCCATTCGTTTCTCAACGCGACCGCAGCGATGACGAGATCAGGCAACGGAAGGACGTGGCCTCCGGCTCTGAGAGCACGCCCAAGTTGCGCGGCAGCACGCCAATCATCCCACGACAGCGGCAGGTGATGAACCCCACGCAATTCTGCGGCGACCCAATCAGCCTGCTCTTCCCGGCGAAAACCGAGAAGAATTTCGGCCACGATGGGGCCGATCAAGGCCACGCGGTCGTCGTCCAGCAGTTCATCAAGAGACCGTTTTCCAACGAATGCGGGCGGTTGAAAAAAGGTATCCAGATGCAGGTATCGACCAGAACAAGATCAGCCACCGGAGTCACTGGCTTTCAGTTCGGCGGCCTCGAGGTCGCGCCAGTTGTCGCCGATCTCGACACGGCCCGAAAGCTCCTTGAGACGTTTGCGGCGGGCGAAGCGCAGGTACTCAGCAGTCGCGCACAGGACCGCCGCTTGCGCATCCGACTGATTCGTCAGCGACTTGAGCTCAGCGAGTTCTTGGTCGGGGAGATCGATGGTCGTCGTCATTGCTCACTCCGCAGTGCGTTCCATGCCAACTCTTCATTATATCGCCGGTGCCTCCGCCGAAGGATAGCCCGGTCAATGGCACTTCCGGGACTTCCGCAACGGTCTTCCGGCTGAAGGACTGCCCTCGAGCAGCGGAGCAGCGACATTGGGCGTTTTGGACATCCGGAGGCGGTTCGCCAAAACGCCGCGCATCCCCCTGGCGGTGGCGTTGTTCTCGTGTCCGCGCAGGCCGTGTCCCAGTCGGCCGTTCCCGGGGCTTCGACGCCTCGCGTCCGACGCCGCTCAGAGGCTGTGAATGTCGATCGCGGGCAGCTCGTCGGGTGACGCCTGAACCGCTTCGCGATCGTCATGGATCTGCACGAGTTCGCCCCAGTCGGTGGGCGGGCCACGGGCGGGAGAGAGGGGCGGTGGTTCGAGCGGTTCGCCGAGGTGTGTCAGAATCTTCCGGATCGGCCCCGGCTCTGTGATGAAGGCAATGAGCCGGATGTCGCCACCACACCCCGGGCACTCGAGCGGAAACTCCTCCCCCACCCGGGCCA
>CAIKWU010000320.1 GCA_903831155.1 uncultured Planctomycetaceae bacterium
GCGAACCGGTGACGCCTGCGGTGGAAGTGGTGCCGATCGGGATGGCGTTGCTGTCGAGGAGCTGCTGCCAGGTCGCGTCGGTGCCGGTCTGGGTGTAGAGCGTGGTGACGTCGACGGCTGGTGACGGCCGGACACTCAAGACGGCAACGGCGACCACGACCAGACGTGGAAACGCCGCAGCACCGCTCGCGCTTCCAAACGAAGACATCGCCGCCCGCCTCGGTAGATACGTGGATGGAGAGCCGCCCGGCAAGCCGCTCAACCCACTCCCAACGGTAGGTTGGCCCACGGCACGACCGCTATGACTCAAACGGGTGAGAAACAGCCGCTGAAGCCCCAAGGGAGGCGGCCTCGCCCATGGCGTCGCGGGACGTGAGATCACGGGTATCGTGAGGCAAGGCAGGAGGCGGCTCGGCGCCCGGATTATTCGTGGAAGGCACGCCAACCTCGCGTCGAGGAAGAACTCTCCTGGGCGATCACCCCGAGGGGCCAAAGAAGAGCCGCACGAGGGGACTATTCGTCACCAGGATCCGCCGAGGCCGAGCGGCGGCTCGCGGAAGGATATGCCCGCTGGGACACGCTGGAGGGGACGGCGTGACGATCAGCCGGCAGCCGCTTTAGCGGGTGCGCCTCCCGCGGCCTGAAACGCAGCCGTAGGCTGTGAGAAGTGCGGCGCCAAACCCCAAGGTGCCACATGCGGACGGCTCCGGCACGGCGATCATGCCCGCGCCTGCTCGCTGGTTATACGACCCCATGTCGAACAAGTTCGTGGAAAACATTTCTGCGGCGTCAAGGATATCGATCACCATATTATGGTCGTAGTCGCCTTCGCCCCAGGTCGCTGCAAGGCCTGTATCGAACTTTCCGCTGGTGAGGAAGTTGGCGGCGTCGAGGATGTCGATGCTGTTGTCGAGATTGCCGTCTCCGGGAGCCGCGAAGGCAAAACACACTGAACCATCGCCATTGTCGAGCCAGCCCACGGTGCGTGGGATCGATTGCGACAGCGCCGTGGCCGCAGCGGTCGATGTGATCCCGCGGGTGCCGTTCCATGAGCCGTCACCGCGGCCTACCTGAAGGGCCGTCACCAAATCAGCGGCGGTCAGTCCGCTGGTAACGGTCATCATCCCGTTGCCGACGTCTATTAGGCCGCCGGCATTTGGACTGAGGCCCCGTACGGTCGTCTGTAGTCCGGTAGATACCGCGATCGTTCCACCGGCGAGTGGGATGACCTTGCTCACCGAGAGCGCCGATGCATTGGCAAGCAGGAGCCTACCCGCCTGGACGACGGTGGAGCCTGTCACAAGGTTCGCCGCGTCGAAGATCAGTGTGCCAACGCCGGCCTTCGATACCCCAAAAGTGCCCGATAGCCGTGGATAGCCGGCCCCGCTCTGCGTGAGCGTGCCGCTGCTCACGGTGAGATTCAGGACGCCCGAGGCCGGTGTGAGGGCTGCCGGGAAAGTGGAGGCGAAAGACATTCGGTCGACATCGAAGTAACCCCCGCCGGCGCCAACCGAACCGGAGATCTTCATCGTCAGGTGGTTCCCATTTCGCGTTTGTCGAACGGCCGCCCCGCTGCCCACCTCGGTGAAGTCTTGCCCAAGGGTCTGATAGAAGACTCGGTAGAAGCCGCCGGACGACGCCCCGGATACAAGGGATGTGCCGTTCAGGTTCACTTGTTTGTTGAGCTGGAGCACGAACTGCACCGGCACGTTTTGGAGGGCACGAAAGGGAGCCACGGAAGCGATGTTGCCGCCCCCGGTTCCGAAGCCCTGGCCGAGAATCGAAACCTGATCCAGTCCGGTCCTCTGGAGCACGATGTGGGCCGTGTCTTCTACGGTCCCCGAGACGCTGTTTCGGAATCCGAAGCTGATCGTCTCGCCGATTTGCGTGCTCCGGAAGTCCCATCCATCGACGACCATCGTCGCGAAACCCTCGCCGAGGTCGGTCAGGGTGTTGTCGGCCTCGCCAGCACGGCGGACTCGCACCGCACCGCTCCCGAGAACCCCGGTGGACGTGGTGGACGTGCCGGTCTGCGTCCGCTGAATGCGGAGACTCCCATCCAGCGTCCGCGTGGTGAATGGCGAGGTATCCCAGACGGCGCCGTTCGGATACGAGTTGCCGGCCTGCGTCAGTCTCGTATTTTCCGGCTCGTCGAACGTGAAATCGTCGACGATGCCATTTCGCGATCCACCGAAGGCCCCGGCAATCATCCCCTGATCCATCAGGAACTGATTGGCCGCCGTCCGGTGCTGATTCACCCGCACCGAGAGAACCGGCTCCGCCGTCGTCGTCTCGATGATCATGCCCCGCGTGCCGAGGTGTTCAACCGCCGCCCGGGTGAGGCTGGTGTCCACCGGGCCGCTGCTTCCGAGGTCGGTGAATCTCTTCGTCGGGTCCGTGATGGTTGCATTCACCGCGGTGAGCATCCGGGCGACCTGGGCGTTGGTCACCGATTCGTTCATGTGGATGATGCTCGATCCGACGGAGTCGGGGTTGTCCGCATACACCGCGAAGCCTTCGTGCATGTCGAGCAGCCACTGGGGGGAGTAGGTGCGGACGAATGACCACAACGCCGTTGCGGTCGAGCCCGTTGTCGCGGTGATCGGATCGCTTTTTCCTGGAAAGTTACGGTTCAGGTTTCCCTCGCCAGGGATCTCACGTGTGTTTGCCGCAAGTGCCTGAGGGGCGCAAAAGGGGATGACGATCAGTGTGCCCTTGGTGATTGGCCAGGTGCGGATCTGGTTGGCCGCAGCGGCACCAGCAGGTTCATCGCCGTGGACGCCGCCGGTGATCATCACCAACGGCCCCGATGTTGATGCCTGTCGGATGTAGTAGGGCGTCTGCGTGCCACTCCCCAGATCGATCCAGCCAGACGTGAGGGTGTCCGCCGTCGCCGACGCCGCCCACGCCGCTGCCAGAAGCAGGGCCATCGGCACCCGACGATGGTGGGGAATAAGAGGCATCACGAAGCCTAGTGCTGGTTTATGGTTCTACGTCAGTCGACGCGAGTTGGTTCTGGTCGCTGAGGCGTCGGCTGAGGAGCATGATGATCACGCCCGGGACGGCCTTGTTGCCCCTGACCAGCCCAAAGGACGCCATACGCAACGATGCCGTTGGGCCCTCCAGCGGCCTCGGGATGCGGGCTGAAGCAGATAACTCGTCCCTGGCCAAACATAGACCGAATGATCGCGTGCGTGCCGGTCATCGAGCCAGGCTGAGCGCCTTTGCTCGCCACCTCGGTCTCGAAGGTTGCCAAAATCTCGTAGCCAGGCAGATCCGACTCATCGTCGGGCACCAGAAGTGGCCCCTGATTGTATTGCACAGGGATGCTTCCCCCGCGGCCCAGGAGCTGCCATCCGGCATCCGTCATGCGGATCGACACCGTGCCGTCACCCCTGGCCCAGTGGGCCCGATCCCACACCCTGGCGTTTATCAGGCCAAGCGACCAGTTGTAGTGTGAACTGGCCAGGTAGGAGCCCGCACAGATACCGACGTAGCCCCCTCCCGACCGCACGAACTCGCGGATCCGGTCGCGGCCCGCCTCCTGAAGCCGCTCGGCCTGCTTGCTGCCTGAGCCCCCGGGCATAATCAGCACGTCGAACTCGGAAAGTTCGCCCTGCCGGATCTGCTCAGACGTGATCGGCCGCGCAGCGAAGCCGGCGGCGGTGGTCAGGATCCGCAGAAGGTTTGCCTGTCGCTTCTCGGTCTCCTCGGTGTCATCGCAGATGGCCACCCGTACGAACGAGGGCTGAGCGGATTCCACAGCAGCCCATACCGCCCCCGTTGCCATCGAGAGGACGGCCCAGCCAAACGTCGTGAGGCGGAGAACTGCACTCGTCATGGCGCTCCTGCCGGCTCCTGGTGCGCGGGGGTGAACGCGGGGGGCGGCGGAGTCGGGAGCGTCAATGCCGCCGCCTTCATGTCAGCCAACTCTTCCCGCATCGCGTCGAGGGCTTGGGTCGCGAGATGCCTATGGAGTTCCGTGTACTCCCGGGGCGTGCCCGGCGTTGTTTCCCAACGTCTCCGCATCTCCAGGACCACTGCGATCAGCCGATCCTCGACCGGCCAGACGTCGTCCCAGACCTGTGGAAGGTGATCGGTCTGGACGCCGTCGCGGTCTTCGGTGAGGTTCCACTCCCGAAGCGTGGCTGCAATCGAGCAGATGGCGCCGCCATACTCGCCCGCAACGGCTTCGGCCAACGATTCGCAGGCGACCCAGCAGGGCACCGCGATCGAAAACTTGGGATCGCCCAACTGCACCCACATCGTGGTCGAGAGCGGATCCTCGCCCGGCTTCACACCATGAAACACCGCCGCTGATACGGTGGTTGTTCGGCTGATGGTGGCCGAAGTGTTGACCTCGTCGGGAAGTTCGCCTGCTGGGCCATTCACGCTACCCTCGAAAGGGATGCCCGTGCCGTCGGCGAGATCCCTACACATCGAGCGGAGGACGTAGTCGACGGTGAGATCATCCCCCTGACGACCGTCGGGAAGGCGATCGTCGATCAGCCGGCAGGCCCGCGCGTAGCGCTCGCCGGAATACGTGCCTTCGACGACCGTGGTGTTAGGCGCGGGAGGCACACCACGGGCGGTCGTCGCGAAGTTTGCCCGAACGATGTAACCATGAGGGGCGACCTCAGGATCGTTGGCATCGAACATCTGGAAGGTTTCCGGCCCGGCTTCGAAGAGGGCCGCGCCGCCGGCGGCGTCGATCACCCCGAAGTTGCCTACCGTCCGCCGGCCTGTCTCGTCCGTCTGCTCAAGCAGTTGGCGAAAATCCTCGACGGTCGTGCACGTCTCGAGGGCCAGTTTCATGATGGCACCATTGCCGGGGCCCCGCCTCTTCCCCTCGACGGCCAAGTCGCGGCTCAGCGAGTTCTCGATGCAAAAACCAGTGGAGTTGACGCCCATCCACACTTCATCACGATCGCCCGCATTGACGACTGCGAGCACCCGGAACCGTTCGCCCTCGTAGACCACCACCTCGTTGCGTGGGAGACCGGTCGTGTCCCGGCTTTTCCAGAGCAGCGGCCGCCCGTCGGCCGTGGCCTTGCCCGTGATGACGGCCGTGGTGCACGCCGGTGACGGCGATACAACCACCGCCATCAGCAGGCCACTGAAGGCAGCTTGGCACGCGGTTCGAACTACCGACAGCCAGGGCCGCATGGTGATTCCTCAATCGCCGCAAAGACCACGATCACCAGGAAATCCTGCGCATTTCACTTTCACCATTGGTTTCAATGACGCGAGTGTTTTGTTCTCCGCGGAGCCCACGTTAGCTCGGGCGGTCTGCGTCCAGCCGACGGCGGCGAGAGAGCGTCGCGGCGGCCATCGCACAGGCCAGGCCCGTGAGCAGACCAGTCGTCGGTTCCGGGACGATCAAGAGGTCACCCGTTGCGTTCGAGAACGTCAGGCTCTGGCTGCCGAACGTCCCGGTCCACACGCCGGAGCTGTTCGTCAATGAACCCGAGTAGCCTCCGGTGAGGCTGATGGTGGAGAACGAGTTTGACTGCGAACTGAACCCGCTGAACAGGTTGTACGTTCCCTCAGGCAGCGTGCCTGAGAACTGGAGTTGCAACGAGCCCCCGTAGGTGAGGCCTCCCGCGATCGTGAAGGCGTCGTACTGGCTTCCGCGGCCGGTGCCCGTCATCTCGAGCAGGGTCTGGCCGCTGAGCCCCAGGCTGCTGTCAAAGGTGAGCACGCCGGCGCTCGACGCTGCGGAGCCCGGGGAGAGGATGCCGCCGGATTGCACCGTCGCAGGGCCGGCGATGGTGCCCGATCCGAAGAGGGTCGCGCCATTCAAGACAGACACCGTGCTCGCCGACGCGAGGTTGGCGTTCATGATGAGCGTGCCCGCTTGCACAACCGTGCTTCCGCTGTGGGTAAGGCTGCCCCCGGATCCGGTGAAGATGAGGATCCCTGACCCAGCCTTGGTCACGGCGCCAGCACCACTTGTAGCCTGGTTCCACGCCGTGGTTCCACCATCGACGATCGTCACGACGCTATTGCTTGCGACCGTGGTGCTCCCCGAGTTCGTCACGGTGATGATTCCGGTCTGTCCAGCCGTCGTGGAACCGAGCGTGACGGCCCCGTCGAGCACCACGCTGGTGTTGATTTCCCTAGACGTCGTGCCCGTGGAACGAAGCGTGCCGCTGCGGAGCGTCAGACTGCCAAGGCCGAAGGGTGTGCTGACGCCGGGAGTGCCGCTGTTCGTCCATTGCACAACGCCGCCGTCCGCAACGAATCCGCCGCTAAACGTGCTCCGCTGGGTGCTGCCTGACAGCTCCAGAATGCCCGAGCCAGCCTTGGTGAGTCCGCCCGTGCCGCTCATGGCCTGCTGCCATTCAGTCGTCACGCCGTCGGCGGTGGTAATCGCGCTGTTGCTCGCGATCGTCGTGCTGCCCGAGGTGTTGTTCACCGTGATCTTTCCGGTGAAGCCGGACGCGGTGGAGCCGAGCGTCACCGAGCCATCCA